>NZ_JBINJF010000006.1:0-219231 GCF_043951865.1 Halalkalibaculum sp. DA3122 | reverse complement strand
ACCCAACAGGAAATGTTATCTTGCTAACGGAGTATGAAGTGAAAATGTAGTTATTATAATCTTTATCTTTTTAATCAGTATAAACAACATTGTGACAATCACCGTTATTTTCCTTTATCAATTTATTTCAAAAGCATAACAAATTGTTAAGGATTCCTTCCCATTGATCGAAACGTATTGTACAATGCGTATATAATTGGAATGATATCGAACTCTAAATGGGATGCCAGCATAATTTGCAAGGTATATTAATACTGTCAAAACAAAATATTTTCGCCTATTAGTTAATACACAGATCGGGTAACATTAATGACCAACAAGGCATACAAAAAGAATACCCCGGACAGTTCAGAAAATACGGGTTCGGATCAAAGGAAAGATTTTGAGTCTTTTTTTCGGTTGTTCTATACTGACCTTTGTAAATACACCTATAGGTTCACAAATAATCGTGAAATTTCTAAAGACATCGTTCAGTCTGTGTTCTTGAAAGTTTGGGAACAAAAAGACTTCTGGGATGATTTTGATAGCGCAAAGTCCTACCTCTATAAATCGGTTCGTAATGAAGCACTCAACTATAAAAAACATGTGGAAGTAGAGAGGAAAACCAGATCAGAAGTCCGGCAACGTATCAAACAGTGGAAAGAAACCAGCCGACCAGATGATAATGAAAAAAGAATGGATCTTGTCAGGGAAGGTATCAACACCCTGCCGGATAAATGCCAGGAGATTTTCAAACTAAGCCGCGATAGCGGATTAACCTACAATGAGATTGCGGAAGTACTGGGTTTGTCTGTCAAAACCGTTGAAACCCAAATGGGACGGGCGTTCAAAAAACTGCGCTCCTATGTAAAGGTACACCAGAGTAAGATTATTCTCCTTCTTGCCTTTCTTTTATCCTCCTGATGCTAGCCACAAAAACCCGATAACCACAAACGGGATCTGCTTTGGGTTAGTGTTTGGGTGTAGACTCTTCAACTACGAATATCTAGCCTGCTTTTCTCACCAAGAAAACAGTCCCTCCTTGAGGAGGGTGGGCCAATCGCATGGGTCTGGCGATTGGGTCGGGAGGTGCAGGTCTGACATAACGAATAAAACACCCCTCCCGCCTTCGGGGCGCTCCCCTGAAGGGGAGATTAAAGCCCTGCCCCAAAAAATTAAGAAACAATGTTAAAGCTGGAAGCTGTATCGAACTCACATTAAATAAATTTTTTGTGGGGGTACCGGTTTTCTGAGTTGTGTTAGTAGTGAAAGTTAACAACAGAGGATAGATTCGTTGATATGGAAATACCCTGGAAAAAACTGGGAAAATATTTTTCGGGTAATTGTACTTTGCAAGAACGCAAAGAGATTAAGGCATGGATCCATGAGGATGCAACACATCAAAAAATTGCAGATGAACTAGAAGAGATTTGGCAGGATTCGGCAAATAACGGTAAATGGGATATTGACGAAGGCTGGAATGAGCTTTCGAAGAAGTTAGATAGCAAGAAAGATTCACCTTTGCGATTAGTTGAATCACCATTTGAAGAATATCGCAAACTCGATCAAAGGAATCGTAAAAAAAGAAAATGGTCATTTGGTGTGCATGTAGCGGCTGCCGCAGCGGTTTTGGTAATTGCTTTGTCCACTATGATTGTATACGAACACGGACAGCCTGCTGAACAGCAAGAGACTGTGCTTGCCATGCAGGAGGTAGTAACAGACAAGGGACAACGCAGCCAATTTAAGCTCAGTGACGGCACGCGGGTTTGGCTGAATGGAGACAGCCGGTTAGAAATTCCATCAAAATTCAATTCAGACTTCCGAGAAGTGAATTTAAAAGGGGAAGCCTTTTTTGATGTTGAATCCGATCCTGACAAACCATTCGTGATCCATGCAGGAGAATCGGTGACTCGTGTTTTGGGCACACAGTTTAATCTCCATGCGTATCCCGACGAGGATGTACACATTGTAGTTGAGGAGGGCAAAGTAGCTTTTGGGAACCGCCAGTCTCAGCGAGAGTCTGCCGAGTTAGTCAGAAATCAGATGGCCATATTGACCGATAACCATGTTTCAACCAGTAAAGTAGGCGACATCTCATACTATACCGGTTGGCGGCGCGGGCAGTTGGTCTTTAAAGATACACCACTCAAAATAGCGATGGAAAAACTGGAGCGTTGGTATGATATAGAAACCAGGCTCACAGATCCATCCCTGGAATCGCGTACAATTACAGGTAGTTATGAAGAGGAATCGATGACCGAAGTGTTAAACATCATCTCACTTTCAGTAGGTATGACGTATGAAAAACACAAAAGCACGATAACATTCCATCCAAAGTGAATTTAATTACTGATAAAACTCAAAAAGGAGAAATCTTATGAACTTTAGAAGCCACAATAAAGGGAAAGCATTCTTATGGATGCTGAGCATGGTACTGGTGTTGAGCATCAGTAATAGTTCAAGAGCCTGGAGTCAGTCAGCTTCGGGTGTTGAATCAGAAAATGAAGGCCAGGAAGTAGCCAAAGCCTTCTTTGGAAATGCAGATCTGCAAGAATCAAATTCTTCAATAGTGAATAAAGTTGTGTCTCTCCAAATGGAGAATGTACAGCTCCTTGATGCTCTTAAACAGGTAGCCGGCGAGCATAGCCTAAGACTTACCTACAGCAAAGAAGTTTTACCATTAAATAAAACTGTAACTGTAAATCTTAAGCAAGTTACCTTCAACAAGTTGATGTATACACTGCTGGAGGGAACTGGATTGAAATATGCAATCTCGGACAGAGGAAACCTGGTTCTCTTCAAAAGTCAACAACAACATGGAGAAGTGCCGAACCTGGAAACCGTTTCCGGTACAGTCACCGATGCTCAGACCGGAGAAACGTTGCCCAGTGTGAATGTAGCTTTAAAGGGGACAACGACCGGAACTACTACGGATGTCGATGGAGCATATTCCTTAAACGTTCCATCTTTAAACGATACGCTGGTTTTCTCATTTGTAGGATATCAAACCGCAGAGGTCCCCATTAATGGCAGAACTTCGATTGATGTTGGCTTGTCGCCCGAGGCTATTCAGGGAGAAGATGTCGTTGTAGTTGGGTATGGAACCCAGTCTACAAGACAGCTTTCAAGTTCCGTTTCCAATGTGAGTTCCGAGGATTTAGGAGATCAACCTGTGGGACAATTGACCCAGAAATTGCAGGGGAAGGTTTCTGGTGCCCAAATTTCTCAAACAACAGGTATTCCGGGCCAAGGTATGGATATCAGAATCAGGGGCGCCGCTTCTCTGACCGCCGGGAATGATCCTCTTTATGTGGTTGACGGAAATCCAATAGTTGGAGATATCAGTAATATAAATCCCAATGATATAGAAAGCATCAGTGTGCTCAAAGATGCTTCTGCCTCTGCGCTTTATGGGTCCAGAGCCTCGAATGGAGTGGTCTTAATTGAAACGAAAGAGGCTGTTCCGGGAGAAACAAGGGTTGATTATAACGCTTACACGGGACTCCAGCAGGTTCCGCAACGGGGACGTCCCGATATGATGAATGCCCGGGAATTTGCCACATTCAAAAAGGAAATTGCCGAATTTCGGGGTCAGTCGGTTGACCCGGTATATCAAAACCCGGAAGAGTATGGCGAGGGTACTGACTGGTATGACGCAATAACTGAAGTTGCTCCTGTTCATGACCATACACTTACGTTAAGTACAGGCACTGAGACATTCAGCACGACCGCAAGCGCGGGTTTCTTCAAACAAGATGGAGTGATAGTCGGTTCTGGATACGAGCGTTATTCTTTACGAATTAATTCCAGATATCAACCTCATGAAGACTTAAGTATAGGACTGAATATTGCTCCAACGAGGTCAGAAAATTCCAACAGCAACTCGACGGATGGCCTGGGTGCGGTGATAAATGAGAATCTGCAGACATCACCTATAGCGCCTCTCCGGAATCCGGATGGCAGCTTAACATTGACGGCATTTTCTCCGGGAATGTTCCCTACCCCCAATTATGTCAGAACACAGAAAGACAGAGTTGTTGATAATCGTAATACACAAATTCTGGCGAACCTGTTTGCTGAATATGAAATAGTAGACGGGCTTAGTGCAAAAGTTTCTGGAAATATTGATAAGGGAGATTACCGGAACTTTACCTTCAATCCCACAACTACGGGTGCCCGTGGGGTGGGCTTGTATGATACGCCGTTTTCCAGCCTGTATCAGGGCAGCTACCTGTCTTGGGTCAATGAAAATACATTGGAATACCAAAGCGAGATAGGAAATCATAATTTTGATATCCTCGCCGGGTTTACTGCCCAAAAGTTCCGACAGGATGCCAGTTCCATCCAGGCTGATAATTATCCCGATAATAAAGTGCAGACCATAGGGGCGGCGGGTACCGTTAGTTCATCCAGCAGTGTGGACGAATGGACCCTCCTGTCATATTTGGCACGGGTAAACTATAGTTATGATGAAAAATATCTTCTTACCGCATCGATCCGGAGAGATGGATCATCGCGATTTGGAGAAGAAAACAGATGGGGGAATTTCCCTTCTCTGTCACTTGGATGGGTAATATCGGAAGAGGACTTCATGCCTGAGACTGAGACATTGTCATTCTTGAAACTGCGGGCCGGAATTGGTGTCACAGGTAACTTTAGCATAGGGAATTATACTCATATCCCAACTATTTCTTCTGCGAACTATGTATTCGGTAGTAGCATAGCTTCAGGCAGGAGTGTCGACAATCTTGCAGACAATGGTTTGGGATGGGAGTCTAACAGGCAATTCAATCTCGGATTGGATATGTACTTTCTTAATGACCGTATTCAGCTGCAGTATGATTATTATCAGAAGCTGACAAGCGATCTGTTGTTCAATGTAGAGGTGCCCGAAGCCTCTGGATTTTCCAATATCCAAACGAATATTGGGGAACTGAATTTTTGGGGACATGAAATCGCTGTCAACTCAACCAATATCCAGAACAGTGACTTTAGCTGGACAACAGATTTTAATATTTCTTTTGATCGTAATGAAGTAGAATCCCTTGGAAACAGGACATCCTCGCTCATTACGGGACCCGGCAGTGGCTTGATTGGTGGTTCTCATATTACCAAGGAAGGCGAGCCTGTCGGAATGTTATACGGGATGATTCATGAGGGAGTATATGTAAACCAGGAAGAATTTGATAATTCTCCCAAACACAGCACCTCACAGGTCGGAACGGTAAAGTTCAGAGACACAAATGGGGATGGTGTTATAACAGTAGATGATGCAACTGTGATTGGCAATCCCCATCCTGACTTTGTATTTGGGATGACAAATAACCTGAACTATAAAAACTTTGATTTCTCAGTTTCAGTATCCGGCACGTACGGCAACGATGTGCTTCGGGGAGCTGAACAGACCCTTACCAACCTCGATGGTGTGTTCAATGTTTTGTCGAATGTTCAAGATCGATGGAGATCACCTGAAAATCCCGGGAGTGGAAGGTATGGAAGTGTCGCTTCCGGAACGACATACCTTGAGCGAGATTGGTGGGGAACACAGTTCATGTATGATGCCAGCCATATATCTATCAATAATATTACGCTGGGGTATAGTATACCCACGGGACAGTCTGATTTCTTAAGGAGGTTCCGGGTTTATGGAAGCGTTCAACAAGTACATATCTTTACGTCGTACCCCGGAGCAAACCCACAAGTGAGTCAAAGTCAGGCCTCCACCGGACTGGGAATAGATGGAGGTTCCTACCCAGTTCCCCGTACCTACACACTGGGTGTAAATATTGGTTTTTAAACTTTGGTTATAAAAGGAATTTTATAAATCTAAAAACATTGAATTATGAAATATAAGAACACTATCTCGAGATTACTGAAAGGGATAACAGCAATTATTCTGCTGGTAACACTGGCATCCTGCGGGGATGACTTTTTGAGTGTCTCCCCTGAGGATGCAGTGACTCCTGACAACTTTTTTCAGGAAGAATCAGACTTTAGACAGGCTGTAGATGGAGCATATGCTCCCCTGCAGGATATGTACGACTCACAGTCGGTATGGGCAATGGGAGAAATGCGATCAGACAACACGCACTACTTCTTCAATCCGGATTTCAGATTTCCCCCTCCCGAGCAGATCGCTGATTTCCTGGTTGGATCTGAAAATGAGATCAATGAACAGAAATACAACTACAACTATGATGTTATTGCGCGTTCCAATCAGGTGTTAGCTGAAATTGATAATGCTGACTTTGAACAAGCTTCCAAGGATGATCTCAAGGGGCAAGCACTCTTTTTAAGGGCGTTGGCCTATTTTGACCTGGTTCGTTATTATGGGGCAGTCCCGCTTCACCTGGAACCGGCAACAAGTCTTGAAACGGCTTCGCTTTCCCGTTCGCCTGAAAGTGATGTGTATGAACAAGTCATTGCCGATGCCACAGCAGCGGCAGACCTTTTACCGGGGAAGGCAGATCAGGAGCCCGGTCGTGCCACCTCAGGGGCTGCCTACACGTTACTGGGGGATGTCTACCTGACATTAGAACAATGGGAGAATGCAGAAAATGCTCTCAGTAATGTAAATGACTATTCATTGCTCGATGATTATGCGGATATTTTTGACCCTTCCAATAAAAATAATGAAGAGTCAATATTTGAAGTACAATATATGGAAGGGACTTCCCTGGGACTCGAAAGTTATTTTCCCTACTACTTTATCCCGTTAACGGAGGATCATGCCCAGTTAACCATGGGACCCTCTGGTTCTCAATCTTCACCTCAGTCAGGATGGAATATTCCTACGGAAGATTTGCTGAACGCGTATGAAGATACCAATAATGATGAACGTTATGATGCTTCAATCGGATTCATAACGGGTCCTTCTCTGATAAGTGATACCTCTTATGTGAATTTACCATACATAAAAAAGTATCAGCATCCTCACTCTACCTTTGGTGAGACCAATCAAAATTTCCCTGTTTACAGATATGCGGAAGTACTGCTAATGATGGCTGAAGCGATTAATGAGCAGGGGGGACGTCTTTCAGAGGCGGAGGGTTACCTGAATCAGGTTCGGAATAGGGCCGGCTTAAATGATTACAATGCTGGCAGCCAATCAGATCTACGAGAAGCAATTTTGCGTGAGCGCAGAATTGAACTGGCATTTGAAAACAAGAGATGGCTGGATCTGGTCCGAACTGGAAACGCCGTAGAGGTAATGAATGAGTATGGAGAGAGCATAAAAGGCGATCCGAATTATTTTTACCTGTCATCAAATGCCTACAACGTTGATGAGAATGATCTTTTGTTCCCGATTCCATTCTCTGAAATTCAGGTTAATCCCGATTTGGAGCAGAACCCGGGATACTAGGTACTTATTCTGGAATTACCTTTTTGCGAGTCCCTGAAATAGGGACTCGCATCTCTTTTTATCGTAGATACTACTTTGCAATGTCGTCATTGAATATTTGATAATACTCAGAAAGTTCTTTTCTATTCTCTGGTTTAACTGATACTATTAGGCACATTACTTGCCCACAAAACAGGTGGATTTAGGTGAGAATAAAAAATGTTGTGGTGAGTTTCTTTATATGAATAATGCAAAACTTAAGCTATGAATTATATTTTCTTACGAATAAATTTTATTACATGTTCACTTCTAAGTTTTGGCTTCTTAGCCCAAGCCCAGGATAATATCCCTGAAAACATCCCCCCCGTCCAGTTCGAAAAAGTACAGGTCGCCTCAGAGAGTTTTGAATCCGTCGGGGTCTTTGACGTCAATAATGATGGAGAACTGGACCTGGTCTCCGGTTCGTTCTGGTACGAAGGACCCGATTTCCCCCAAAAAAGATATATCGGTGAGGTGGAGCGGTACGGCGAATACTGGGATGACTTTGCAACGATTCCCCTGGATGTAAATGATGACGGCCACGTTGATTACGTTACGGGCGGCTGGTTTGGAAAAAGCATCCGGTGGCACGAAAATCCGGGCGATGATTCAGAGTGGAGCGAACATATCATCGACCAAACCGGAAATGTGGAGACGATCCGCAGCTGGGATGTGGACAGAGACGGATACCAGGAAATTGTACCGAACAACCCGAACGACCCGCTCAAATTTTATAGACTGGACCGGGACGACAGCGGGCAGCCGACCGGCACCTTTACCAGGGTACCCGTCTTCGAGCGCCAGGGACACGGGCTGGGATTCGGTGATATCAACGGCGACGGAAGAGGAGACTTTATCATTAGTGAGGGCTGGCTGGAAGCCCCTGAGGATCTTGAAACTGGTGAGTGGACGCTGCATGAGGAGTTTGACCTGGATGATGCGAGTGTCCCGATACTGGTCGTGGATGTGAATAAAGATGGCAAAAACGATCTGATTGTGGGACAGGGCCACAGCTACGGGCTCGACTGGTATGAGCAGAGCGTCACCTCCGGTGGTGACAGGAGCTGGATAAAACACTCCATCGATCCGAATAACTCCCAGTTTCATACCATGGAATGGGTCGATATCGATGGGGATGGAGAACATGAGCTGGTCACCGGCAAGCGCTACCACGCCCACAACGGCAATGATCCGGGAGGCGATGACCCGATTGGTCTATACTACTACAAGTGGAACGGAGAGGTATTTGTTAAAAATACGATCAGTTTTGGACCGCTCGGCGAGGGCAAGGGCACCGGCATCTTTTTTGAGGTGGTGGATCTGAACGAAAATGGCCGTAAAGATATCGTGGTGGCCGGCAAAGACGGGCTCTACGTGTTTTTTAATGAGGGATGATACCATGTATTCAAGGGCATGGGGGATAAAAAGAGGTATCCCTGAAATGATTCCGGTAAATTTACTTTTAAATCAGTTTGAAGAATGCGAAGTGCTAAAATATCCAGTTTGTCAATTCTGCTACTCCTCGTTTTTTTACAGGGCTGTGCTACGGCTGAAATCACGACATCCGAGGAGGAGAAGTCTACTCCATTTGAACTCCGGCACGGCGACCGGGTGGTCCTGCTGGGCAACTCCCTGATCCAGAACGACCTGGAGTATGGCTATATTGAATACGCGCTGACCACCCGCTGGCCGGGGCGGGACATCACGTTTCGCAACCTGGGATGGACGGGAGATACGGTACACGGAGAGGCCCGCAGTTACTACACCACCCCGCCCGACTCTTATGAATTGTTGACCCAACAACTGGAGGAGGCGGAGCCGACGGTTGTATTTGTGGCGTACGGAGCCAACGAGGCCTATGCGGGGAAAGAGGGAGTCTCCCGGTTTAAAGAGGGCTTGCAAAAATTACTGGATAAGATTGACGAGCTGGATGCCCGGGCGGTCCTTTTGTCTCCAATCCCCCAGTTGGCAGGGAGCCCCTCCGGGGAAGGGATAACCCAGCGCAATGAAAACCTGGCGCTGTATTCATCGGTCATCGCCCAGACGGCCGCCGAGCGGGACCTGCGATATATCAACCTGTTCGATCCCTTTCGGGATATTAACAACAAGGAGCTGCTGACAACCGATGGCGTTCACCTGAACGAGAATGGATACTATTTCCTGGTATCCGTGATGGAGGACCAGCTTGGACTTTCGTCCCGGAAATCAGCCGTTAGCATCGATCTTTCCGGGAACGTGATTGAGTCCACCGGACCCACCACAATACTGCAGAACCACTTCCAGGACGACCGCATGCAGTTTACCCTGGCCCATTCGATCCTCCCGTTGCCCCCTCCGCCTTCGGAGACGCTCACCCAAGAGCATGCCATACGTTTTCAGGTCAGGGGACTCAACAATGGGTGTTATACTTTGACGGCAGATTCGGATATCGCGGCTTCCGCATCGGCGGAGCGGTGGTCGGACGGCGTCCAGGTTGACCGGGGCGTCCTCTTCCGGCAAGCCAACGAATTGCGGGAGCGTATCGTGGATAAAAACCAGTTGTTCTTTCGCAAATATCGTCCCACCAACAGAACCTACCTGGTCGGGTTCAGATCGCATGAACAGGGGCAGAATGCGAAGGAGCTGGAGCAGCTGGACCTGTTCATATCAAGATTGGAAGGGCAGATATTTCAGCTGCGGAAGCCGCATCCCAAACACTGCACTGTACAATCGGTTAAGTAGCAAGCGAAATTTAAAAATTTATTTGTACGGAAATGAGAAACCAGAAACCCGTTATAATGACAAATGGCAAGGGGATACATCACTGGATGGACAGGATGCATACTACGATTGGAGGCGTCAGCAGAATCCCGGTTGGCCTGCTCGGAATCGTGTTGCTGCACATGCTTTTGATCTCTCCTGTCCGGATGGCCGCGCAGGACAACCTGCGGAATGTCCCCAACCCCGATCCGCAGTATGAGCTTGAAACCCTGAATGTGGCTGACGGATTTGAAGTCAACCTGTTTGCCGATGAACCGATGCTGGTTAAACCGATACAGATGAACTGGGATGCGCAGGGGCGGTTGTGGGTCGTCGGCAGCGAGCATTACCCGCAGCTGAAGCCGGGAGAGGTGCCCAACGACAAGATTTATGTGCTGGAAGATACCACGGGCGACGGGAAGGCGGATGTCTCCACGGTCTTTGCCGAGGGACTGCATATCCCTACCGGAGTATTGCCGGGAGATGGCGGTGTGTATGTGGCCAATGCAACGGAAATTCTGCACCTGAAGGATACCAATGGCGACGGGAAAGCCGACCAGAGGCGGAAGGTGTTGACAGGATTTGGCACCGGCGATACCCATCACCTTGTTCATACATTCCGGTGGGGACCGGCAGGGCGATTTTATTTCAACCAGTCTATCTACATACACAGCCGGGTTGAAACCCCGCATGGGGTGAAAGAGCTGAAAGGGGGAGGCGTTTGGCGCTTTCAGCCCGAGACAATGGAATTGGGCGTATATGCGCGGGGACTGATAAACCCGTGGGGACTGCGGTTTAACAAGTGGGGACAATCCTTTTTAACCGACGGCGCCGGACGTGAGGGAATCAACTACGCCTTTCCCGGGGCTACCTTCGTCTCGGCTCCCGGGGCGGAACGAATACTCGAGGGATTGAATCCCGGTCAGCCGAAACATTCAGGGCTGGAAATTATTTCGGGTCGGCATTTCCCGGATTCGCTGGCGGGCAGCTTTATCACCAATGATTTTCGGGCAAACCGTATTAACCGGTTTGTCCTGGAGGAGCAGGGCAGCGGGTATGTTTCGAACCAGGCAGAGGACCTGCTCTGGTCCGATAACGTAGCGTTCCGCCCCGTAGATATTTCGATTGGGCCGGATGGGGCTATCTACGTTGCTGACTGGTATAATCCGATCATCCAGCACGGGGAGGTGGATTTTCGCGATCCGCGCAGGGATCATACGCATGGGCGCATCTGGCGGATAACGGCGAAAGATCGCCCCCTGATCGATAAACCCGAACTGAAAGGAGCATCGACCGGAGAACTCCTGGATGCCCTGAAACGGCCGGAAAAGTGGACCCGCTCGCAGGCGAAGCGCCTGTTGAAAGAGCGGGGTCCCGAGCAGGTGGTACCCGCACTGAAATCATGGGTCGATGGTTTGGATGCTTCAGATTCCCGTTATGAACAGTACCTGCTGGAGGCGCTCTGGGTATTTCAGTCGGTAGATGCCGTTAACAAGCCGCTACTTGAGAAAACGCTGCATGCCGGGAATCACCAGGTGAGAGCTGCCGCTGTCAGGGTGCTGAACTATTGGTATGAGAATATTGATAACGCCGCCCGTTTGCTGGAACAGGCGGTGAGAGATGATCATGCGAAAGTGCGTCTCGAAGCGGTGATCGCTCTTCGCAACCAGCAGAATGCGACAGCGGCGGCGACGGCCCTTTCTGTGCTGGATGCCCCCATGGATACCTTCCTGGATTTTGCTCTTTGGCAAACCGTCCGTGAATTGGAGCCGTACTGGATGGAGAGGCTTCAAACAGATTCAACTTTCCTCCGGGATCCCCGGAAAAGAGCGTATGCATTAAAATCGGTTCCCAATCCGGAGGCGGTCGGTCATTTGCTAACGCTTTACCAGCAGGGGGAGATGCCTGAAGAATATAACGAGGACCTGTTTAATTCTGTCGCCCGGTGGGGAACGCCGGAGGATCTGGCGGTAATCCTGGATTTCGCCACAAGTGATGCCGACGTCCACCGAAAGAGGCGGGCCTCGTACCTGGCATCGCTCGCAGAAGCGGCCCGCCAGCGCAAGGTAAAACCGGCTGAAGGTATAGATCGAATCATCGATTTTATCGACAGCGAAAATGTAGAAATTGCCCGGCATGCGGTGCGGCTCACCGGGTACTGGAATCTTGAGCATCTACGAGAGGACCTTGCCGATATTGCGAAAACAGGCAAGGAGGCGCTGAGACCGGCGGCGGTTGATGCGTTGGCTTCCCTTGGTGGCGAGGAAAGCCTGAACATGTTAGCAGAGATGAGTGGATCGGGGAACCCCGACGAGTTGCGAATAATGGCCGCCGAGCAGCTTGTCAGGTTGGATTTGGAAAAAGCTGCCTCCAATGCTGTACAAATATTCCGCCAGGTATCAAGTCAGGCCGGCACAGCGGATCTTTTTTCGGCGTTCTTTTCTCAGGAAGGGGGCATTGAAATACTTGCAGAAAAGCTTTCCAGCCAGGAAATCCCCAAAGAGATTGCGCTGGAAGGGCGGAAGCTCATGGAACGACAAATTCCATTTAACAGGAGAGAAGATGAGGACGTGGAAGCCCTCAGGCAGGCTTTCGAGGCATCGGGAGGGGAACTGCCCCCGGAACGGATGCCACAGGAGTTGACCAGCCAGCAGTTCAACAGGCTCGAGCTCGATGTCAAGGCAAGTGCGGATCCCGCGCGCGGCGAAATGATTTACCGGGAGCTTAACTGCGAAAGCTGCCACGCGATAGGGGGAGCGGGGGGCCTGATGGGACCCGATTTAAGTAGCCTGGGAGCAAATGCACCCACCGATTATATTATCAATGGGATCCTCAACCCAAGTGAAGATATAAAAGATGGATATGAACTATATCGCGTTGTTCGACAAGATGGCAGCGAAGTCAGGGGATATATTGTGAATGAAACATCTTCTGAGTTGATATTGCGTGATATTTCAGGAGACGAAATATCCATACCGGTAAATCAGATCGAAAAGCAGGAGGTTGTCCCCGGATCTTTGATGCCACCGGGATTGACGGCCGGACTGGAACGGCAGGAATTTGTCGACCTGATCGGGTTCCTGTCCAAGCTCGGGGAAACAGGGGAATACCGGGTGCCGAATGAGAAACTGGTGCGGCGCTGGCGTACCCTGCCCGGCAACGAAGAGATTGTCGGACAAATCAATAAAACGGGAATTAACTTTCCGGCCCAAAACCGCACCGAGTTGAGTTGGCAGCCTGCATACAGTAAAGTCTCCGGGGATCTGCCGGTTAAAGAACTGCCCGTTATGGAGGTAGAGGGCGGGCAGGAGTACAGCTTTGTCAGGTTTGAACTCGAGGTTCTTTCCGGGGGCAACGTAGAGTTTGTGTTCAACTCAACAGAAGGGATTACCGCATGGGCCGGTGAGGAGATGATAAAGAAAGTGAACGGATCGTTTACGGCGGAGTTAACGAAAGGGACTCACGAGGTTACCCTAGCTATCAATCGCGATAATCGGGAAGAACCCGCAATCCGGATTGAAGTTCGGGAACCCGGCAGTTCACCGGCCCAAACAAGACTTATAATGGGCAGCTGATGCTGATCAAAATTCTGGTTGTCACGTCTGTACATAGCCGCATATTGTGTCAAGATTGACATTAATACAAATCTTGTGCTTTCAACAATTCAAGGGGACCTTTGCGTAACCTGCTATTTTTCAGGTGGTAGTACAACTCCCTCAGAACGAAGAAGTGAGGGTTTTGCAAAGCCCTCTTCAACTAATATAAAGATGATGAATTCCGGGACTGTATGGACGGAATTCGATTTATCTGGCAGTACCAAGTCCGGCATGCTTTTGTCTGATCCATATCGGGCCAATCTTTGTATAAGCCCTCTTTTCTTTTGGGAACGTTCTGTTTGCAACTCGACAATTATAAGAAGGTGCTTTACTCTTTGAAATTTATGGCTTAACCTGCACGACACGAGAATGTCGGAATATCAGTTGGGATTTGGGTAAAATGATCCGCGTTTTTTATTCACAGAGTGAACCGGCGCCGGAGTAGATCTGAAATGCCCCGTATGTATATCGATCTGATGGTAATCAAGTTTTGGGATAAGCTGGGATAATTCACTATTAAACGTTCTTTATTCTTCCCAAATAGCAGTACATGTGACGAGAGAAGGTATTTCTGGCAGAATAATACTTACCGGAAATTTTAAACAGACACTGTAAAGGAGATACGATATGGCAGAAAAGTCCAGTTCCCGCCGTAATTTCATTAAGACATTAACAGCCGGTACCGCCGGGCTCACCCTGGGACTCAGTGCTCGGAGTTATGGAAATATACTCGGTTCCAACGATCGCATACGGGTGGGTATAATCGGGGTCGGTCGCCAGGGGCGTGGACTCATGGGCAACTTTTTGGATGAATCTGATACCGAAGTCGTCGCCTTGAGCGATGTGTACAAGCCAAACCTGGATTTTGCCGCTGCGCAGGTACCCGGCGCCGATACTTACAGTGATTTCCGGAATATTCTGGATCGAAATGATGTGGACGCGGTTGTCGTTGCCACCCCCGATCACTGGCATGGACCAAATACCATTTTGGCCTGCCAGGCGGGAAAGGATGTATATGTAGAGAAACCACTTTCCCGATACATCGAGGAGGGTCGAAAGATGGTGGAAGCGGCCCGTCAGAACAACCGGGTCGTGCAGGTGGGGACAATGCAGCGTTCAGGCCGCGTGTTCCAGGAGGCGGTGGAGATTGTACAGTCGGGCGATCTCGGTCCCATCAGTTTTGTGCGTACCTGGAATTACGGCAATGACTATCCTGAGGGGATCGGGAACCCGGGCAACAGCGCTCCGCCAGAGGGACTGGATTGGGATATGTGGCTGGGACCGGCCCAAAAGCGTCCGTTTAACATCAACCGTTTCGGTGTAGTGCTGAATGAGAAGATGGAATACCAGCGATGGGCCAGCTTTCGCTGGTTCTGGGATTATGCCGGCGGCATGATGACCGACTGGGGGGTGCATCTGCTGGATATTGTGAACTGGGCAATGGAGGTGGAGGCGCCGGAAACCGTAACCTCGGTCGGGGGTAAATTTTACCTGCAGGATAACCGCGAAACGCCGGATACCCTTTCTGCTTCCTACCAGTATCCCAATTTTGTCTGTACTTACGAAAATCGCGTGCTTAACAGCAAGCCGATTGATGAAAAAGGATACGGTATCCTGTTTCACGGGACCGAGGGCACGCTTTTTGTCGACAGGGGATCACTCAGGCTGACCCCGGAACCGGGCAGCAAGCTGGAAGCACTGAATATGGAGGTCGAGGAAAACGCCCGCGCCAAGCACGTACGCAACTTCCTGGACTGCATAAAATCCCGCAACAAGCCGATCTGTGATGTGGAAATCGGTCATCATTCTACCGTAACAGCCCACCTGGGGAATATCGCATTCCGGTCAAAAGAGCGGATCGAATGGGACCGCGAACAGGAGCGGGCCACCAACAGCAAGAAAGCCAATGAACTGGTCTCGGGATTTCACCGCGAGCCGTGGACGGTGTAAAGGTTGCACGACCGGATGGGAAGCTTCAGAATCCGCAATTAAATAAAGAAAATGCGGCTGGTTTGAGGCGTGAATATTTAAACCTGGAGGAAAATAATCCTGGTTTTGAGGTAGAAATCCACAGATTTAATTTTTAAATACCAAGGCGTTAAAATTGGGAATTTTGTTCGGAACCTGTTCCCAGGCGTTGTGGAATCCGAAATGCCTGGGTCAAAAAGGTTATACCTGCACGAACATATTGAAATTGAACAAAATGTCGATTTGACACTCTCAACCAACCGGTAACCCTGTTTAAAATTTTTGCTAAATACGTAAGTGATGATGGAACGCTCATATTTTGGCACATCTCGTAATCTTTTTTTCATATTCCCATGCCTTCTGGTACTCTCGCTGCTGATGCTTACCAGTACACCGGTGGAGGCTCAGCAGCCGCAGTGGCCGGAAATTGAGTCTGAACACAAACCGTGGACCCGCTGGTGGTGGCAGGGTAGTGCGGTTGACAAACAGAACCTTACCCGCGAACTGGAAAAACTGAAGGAAGCCAATATCGGAGGGGTTGAGATTACGCCGATCTACGGGGTCGCAGGATATGAAGATCGATTCATTGACTACTTGTCGCCCCGCTGGGTCGACATGCTGAAGCATACGCTTGAAGAAGGCGAACGGCTTAATCTGGGTATCGATATGGCTACGGGTACAGGCTGGCCGTTTGGCGGTCCCTGGGTAGATGAGGATCACACCTCCAAAAGGTTGTATTTCAAGCGTTTTCCACTCAAGGGGGGAGAGCAGCTGTCGAAATCGATTCAGCATACGCAGCAGCCGTACCTGCGCGCAATCGGCAACAGCGTGCAGAACCTGGATCAGCTCAACACCGGCTCAGCTCTGCCGGCCGGCAAAGATCGCTTGACAATCGATGAGCTCAAGCAGCCGATAGGCCAAAATGAGCACCTGCAGTACTGGGCTCTCGAACAGGTCCGGTTTGAAAAAGAGCTGCCGCTGCTGGCCGTAGTTGGCTACTCGGCTGACGGTCGTTCGATCGATCTGACCGACCGGGTTGATCAGAATGGCGAGCTCCAATGGACCGCCCCCAACGGATACTGGATGGTTTATGCCGTATTCCGGGGATGGCACGGCAAGATGGTGGAACGGGCCGCGCCCGGGGGAGAAGGCTTCGCGATTGATCATTTTTCTAATGAGGCACTCAATCATTACCTGGCAACATTCGATTCCGCTTTTGCGGGAGAAGATATCAGCTCACTCCGCTCGTTTTTTAACGATTCCTACGAGGTGGATGATGCGGAAGGGGAAGCCAACTGGACGCCCGGGTTTTTCGACAAATTTGAACAGCAGCAGGGATATGATCTCCGTAAACATCTCCCGGCGCTGCTGGGCGGGGTTGTCACCGAGCAAAAAAGGCGCGTGTTAACCGATTATCGTGAAACGATTTCAACGTTGTTGCTGGAGGAGTTTACCCGGCGATGGGATGCGTGGGCTGACAAGCATGGTGCACTCATCCGCAACCAGGCTCACGGCTCGCCCGGCAACCTCCTGGACCTGTATGGCGCCAGCGATATTCCGGAGACGGAGGGGACCGATATATTACGGGCTAAAATGGCGTCGTCCGCCGCTAATGTGACGGGCAAAAAACGCTCCTCTGCTGAAGCGGCAACCTGGCTGAACGAGCACTTTACCTCCTCACTGTCCGATCTCAAAAAGGCGATCGATCGATATTTTATCAGTGGTATTAACCACGTTTTTTATCACGGAACGGCCTATTCCCCCAGCGAAGAGCGATGGCCGGGATGGCTGTTTTATGCCGCGGTGCATTTCAATGACCGCAATCCTTTTTGGGATCATTTTGGGGCCTTCAACCACTACGTAGCCCGGGTGCAGTCGTTTATGCAGTCTGGCGAGCCCGATAACGATATTCTGCTCTATTTCCCCATCCACGACCAGTGGGCCACACCCGGATACGGCTTGCTGCGCCATTTTGAAGGAGGGCTCGGAGCCCCGTTTGACGGCACCCCGTTCAAACAGGCGGCCGAGCAGATGGTGGAGCAGGGCTACGGGTTTGATTTTATTTCGGACAGCCAGCTGGCCAGGACCGGGAACGACGGACGGGACCTTCGAACTGAGGGAGCAGCTACCTACCGCACGATCGTAATTCCGAAGAGCGAGTATATCCCCCTGTCCACCATGCGTCATTTGCAGGCGCTGGCAGAATCGGGGGCCACGCTCATCGCCTACGGGGGACTCCCGGGAAAAGTTCCAGGGCTCAGGGATCTGCAATCGCGCCAGCAGCAGCTTGAACAACTGAATCAGCAGCTTGAATTTAATGCAACAGGTACGGGCGGGGTGGAAGAGGCCCGGGTAGGGAACGGCCGTATCCTGCGCGGTGAAAACCTGGATGCGCTGCTGGCACATGCCGGTATTCAGCGCGAAAAGATGGCCGACCATGGATTGATGTTTAACCGCCGAAGCCACTCCTCAGGGCACCACTATTTTATTACAAACTGGGGTGAGGAGACCGTGGACGGGTGGATCGCTCTGTCCCGCGAGGCGGAATCGGCCGCGATTTTTGATCCGGCCCGGGATGCTGCGGGATATGCCCGGGTACGGCAGGGAAGTGGAGGTGCAACGGAGCTGTATCTCCAGCTTGACCCCGGGGAGTCCATTATTGTTAAAACGTATGATGGCGGGGTCGGGGGACCGAAGTACCGCTATACGGAGGCAGCGGGCGACCCCCTGCCTCTGCAGGGACAATGGACGTTGTCGTTCCGGGACGGCGGTCCTGTTTTGCCTGATACGGTGCAGTTGGATCATCTTAAGTCGTGGACCGACACCGGTACCGGCCCAGTCGATCACTTTGCGGGTACTGGCGTCTATGAACTCGCATTTGCCTCTCCCGGGAACTCCGCGGACGGGTGGGTCCTGGACCTGGGAACAGTAAAACACAGTGCACGCGTATATTTAAATGGAGAGGATTTGGGGATCTTGAATGGTCCCGGCTATACCCTCTTTATCGAACGGGAACAGTTGCAGGAGCAGAACACGTTGAAGGTGGAGGTCTCCAACCTGATGGCGAATCGGATTGCCCGGCTGGACCAACAGGAGGTGAACTGGAAAAAGTTCTACAATATCAATTTCCCGGCACGCCTTGGGGAGAACCGGAACCGGAGGGGGCTGTTTGACGCCTCTTCCTGGAGTCCCCGCGCATCAGGACTTTTGGGCCCGGTCATTTTACAGCCGGTACAGGTCGTGGAATAGGTCGCCTAGTGGAAGTCCGAAAAATAAAAGCTGCTGGATTTCGGGTTCCATGTCACGGTAAAGCAAAATTTGAAAAAAAATGAAAAAGAGTTGAAGGCGTTGAATAAAAATTGAATATTGGGACGGTTTAAAAACAGTGATTGCCTGAAAACAGGGAAGATATTGATAAAGGGAATGCAACGGAATATAATTTAAGGGCCGAAACATACGTTTCGGTAACTGTAAATTATATGGGGGTTTCGGGGATCTCGTCCGGTAAAAGTCAGATCACATGCTTTCTGGAACCCGTCCGCGCAGGCACGATTTATCTGGGATATCACTACATACGTTTTCAGGAACACCGTATTTGCATGAACAACAGTTGTATCAAAGGAAGGGTAAGAAGTGCCTCTCGGAACTTCTTACCCCTCTTTTGGTGATGGAAGGTAATATTGTCAGCTATTTTGCAAAGCAATTCAATTCCAGGAATCATCCTGAAACTTAAAATCGAATATTCATGACACGTTACGCACATTTATTGAAATACCTTTGTGTATTAGTTCCCGCCTTGTTGTTTATATCATCCTGTTCAGATAAACGATCCGGTCCGCCAAAAGTGCTGGTCTTCAGCAAAACAGCGGGCTATCACCACGCATCAATACCGGATGGCATTGCAGCTATTCAGAAATTGGGGGCGGAAAACGGCTTTGAAGTTGATACCACTACCCGCTCCGCAACATTCACCGAGGAAAACCTGAAGCAGTATTCCGCCGTTATTTTTCTGAGCACGACCGGAGATGTGCTGAATAAATACCAGGAGGCTGACTTTGAACGGTATATCCAGGCCGGGGGCGGCTATGTGGGAATTCACGCCGCAGCGGATACGGAATACCAGTGGGGATGGTACGGCGATATGGTGGGCGGTTATTTTCTTGATCACCCCGGTATCAATGACCCGCATCCCAATGTGCAGGAGGGAACCTTGACGGTAGAGGATGCGACTCATCCCTCGACCGAATTTTTGCCGGATCCGTGGACGCGGACCGACGAGTGGTACAGCTACAAGGAGTTCAATGACGAGGTCAATGTTTTGTTGACGCTTGATGAGGAGAGCTACCAGGGTGGAGCCGACATGGGGTACCACCCGATTGCGTGGTACCATGACTACGACGGCGGGCGGGCCTACTATACCGGGCTGGGACATACCAGTGAGTCTTTTACCGAAGACCTGTACCTGCGGCACATATTGGCGGGCATTCAGTACGCCATCGGAGAAAATCGTGTGCTCGACTACTCCCGGGCCACAACCGAACGCGTGCCCGCAGCCAACCGTTTTTCAAAGGAGGAGCTGGTCAGGGGAGCGTTTTTTGAACCCACGGAAATGACGATTCTCCCGAACCGGGATGTGCTGATCGCCCAGCGGCGCGGCCATATATCGCTCTATAAAAACAGTGATTCTACCCTCACAGACGCCGGGTTCCTGGATGTATATCATGAGACCGATGTGGAGGGAGTAAATGCCGAGGAGGGACTGATGGGGATCAAGGCGGATCCCAATTTCGAGGAAAACAATCACGTCTTCATCTTTTATAGTCCTGTTGATACCTCCGTCAACCGGTTATCGAGATTTACATTTCAGGACGATAAGATCGTAATGGACTCGGAAGAAATTATCCTTCAATTTTATTCGCAGCGCGATATCTGCTGCCATACCGGGGGATCAATCGCTTTCGACAGTGAAGGCCTGCTGTACCTGTCCACCGGCGACAATTCAACACCGTTTAATCAGCCTGACCAAAAATATACGCTTGATGGGTACGCTCCCCTTGATGAACGCGAGGGATTTCGACAGTATAACGCGATGCGTTCTTCCGGAAATGCCAATGATCTGCGGGGTAAAATCCTGCGGATCCGGGTCAATGAAGATGGCAGTTACGACATCCCGGAGGGCAACTTGTATGAACCCGGCCGGGAAGGGACCCGTCCCGAAATATATGTGCAGGGCAACCGCAACCCCTACCGCATTTCTGTAGATCAAAAGACGGGATACCTCTACTGGGGCGAGGTCGGCCCCGATGCCAACAACGACAGCCTGGAAACAAGAGGCCCGCGCGGGTATGATGAAATCAATCAGGCGCGTGAAGCCGGCTTCTTCGGGTGGCCGATGTTTATCGGGGATAACTACGCGTATCACCGGTACGATTATGGCACGGGCGAACCGGGTGAAGCATTTGATCCAGAAAACCCGGTGAACGATTCAAGGCTGAATGACGGCATCAGGGAGCTTCCCAGGCCAAAGCCCGCTTTTATCTGGTATCCATATGCCGCCTCCGAAGAGTTCCCGGAAGTGGGTACCGGCGGACGAAATGCGATGGCCGGCCCGGTGTACTATACCGATATGTATCCAGAAAATACGAGGTTGCCTGACTATTTTGACGGAAAACTGTTTATATATGACTGGATTCGCGGCTGGATAAAACTGGTAACAATGGATCCTGACGGGGACTTCTCCAAAATGGAACCGTTCATGGCAGATACCGACTTCAACGCCCTGATCGATATGGAAGTGGGGCCCGAAGGCCGTGTGTATCTGTTGGAGTACGGCAGCGGATGGTTCTCTAAAAATGATGATTCCGGGTTGTCAATTATCGACTTTAATCCCGGGAACCGAAAACCGGTCGTGGAGGATATTGCGGTCAACAAGACATCAGGTACACTGCCGCTTACGCTGGAGGCCACCGTGGAAGCCAGCGATCCCGAAGAGGATGCATTAACCTATATTTGGCATCTCGGGGAAGAAACGACGAAAGAAACAACAGAACCGCGCATTGAACACACCTTTAACGAGGTAGGAGAATATGCGATCTCGGTAGAGGTGCGTGATGAAGGCGGGCTTACGCGCTCCAGCAATCCGGTGTCGGTGTACGCAGGCAATGCGGCCCCGGAGGTCAGCATCAATATCAAAGGCAACAGCACGTTCTACTTCCCCGGTGTCCCGGTTGAGTACGAAGTGGAGGTAGTAGACAAGGATGACCCGGAGGCTGCAGATGATCTTTCCTCGCTGGTCGTTTCGGCCGATTACATTGAAGGAAGCGATCTGGCGGAGGCCTCCCGCGGGCACCAGGTGATGACCGAAGCGATGAGAGGCCAGAGCATGATTGAGTCGCTTGATTGCCAGGCATGCCACACCCTGAACTCTTCGTCGATCGGTCCCTCCTACATGGCGATCGCCGAAAGATACCAGGATTCTTCTGATGTGGTTCCCCACCTGGTGAATAAAATTATCCAGGGTGGAGGTGGAGTATGGGGCGAAACTGTAATGCCGGCCCACCTCGATATTACGGAGGCCGACGCGCGGAATATCGTCACATGGATACAGTCGCTGGCCGGAGAGGGTGAGGTGGAAGAGTCGCTGCCCCGGTCCGGAACGGTTGATCCCACACTGGGTGAAAAGCCCACGCAGAGCGGGGTACTCGTGTTGTCGGCAAGTTTCACCGACCGCGGCGGGGAAAATATTAAGCCTCTTACCGGTAACGCGAGCAAGTATCTGCGCAACAGCACCATGAATTTTGCGGAGGCCGACAACCTGGAGGGCTACTCAACAATGACCTATGACGGGAATCTGCTGATGATGGTTCCTCAGGAGGCCGGTTCATTCAGCCTGGACGAAATTGACCTGACGGGGATCAACTCCGCACGGTTGACGACCGTTACCCAGGAACCCCTGGCTTCAAATTATATATTTGAGTTTCGGCTGGGGGCGCCAGATGGAGAAAAGATCGGCGAGGCAACCTTTGAATCGAATCCTGATCCCTCGGGAGAAGGTCCCTATTTCCAGCCGCTAACGGTAACGCTCGACCCGGTTACGGAGGGAGCTATGCATGATCTGTATATCGTCAGCCGTCCTGAAAATCCCGGGGATGCCGGCACCCTGATCTTGTCGATGATTGAGTTCATGGCTGATTAAGCTCATATTTTAAAATTGCATGATGCACGGGCAGGCGCTCGTTTTACAGGTATGACAAAAATCATACTGGTACCAGGAGGTAGTATTTATTAAGGGGGGCAAAACCACGGGTTTTACAAAGCCCCCTTTTAATAGATACTGCCTCTTTTTTATATTGGGGGGCTTAAAATCAGTTTTGCATGAAGATTTCCCGAGGCCATGCTATCCCGGAATTTGTGATTTTGCCTTGCAAATATTCTATCCTTAAACGCTCGGTATCTGCGTGTGAAGAAGGTGGCCTGGCTTAACCGGTTTAGTCATTTTCAAAAATCAACTTGCACGCAGGTAAGCCGTCCGAATGGACGGTGGACAAAAAAGAAATCGACCGGTGCTTTCTGGACGTAAAGGAAATGAGTTTCGCGAAGCCCTTTTCCTGTTGAATATTAAGTTTAGAAAAACGATACTTTTATCGCCGATGCGCGGGTGCTGTAATTCCTTGGATCCAGTGTGGTTACCACTTAAAAAGTATAGTATCGCAAGTAGTGTAATAGTAAGAAAGAATTTCCCTTTTGAAGGGGGATTGGGGGATGTAGTACTCCTAATAAAGTGTTTAGTTACATAATGTACTTACTGGTAACAACACTAGTAGCCACATTTTTTGACCAGGACCGATTATCCATGCTAGCAGCCCCTGATAAATCATCGCTTTTTTTCAGTAGATTGCAGGCATGACAGTCTCTTAGAACGTGAAGCTTTTACTGTAAAGCCCGAGATATTTAACCTTGGAAAAACAGGGCCGGGGCAGCAGTACTCAGGTATCGGCAAATTCTTAATGTAAACCTAATTATTAAAACTAGTCCGACAAGCATGGGACAAAGTTTTTTGGAAAGACTGGATACACGGTTAGACTCAATAGACGAGTTTGAACGTGAACCGGTACCTGAAAACAAGCGCAAAGGATGGAAAGGCTTTCTCGGAATGTACGCCGGGGAACATACAGCCGGCACGGAATTCGTTATTGGACCGTTGTTTGTAGCCCACGGGGTTGCCGCCTACGACCTTATTTGGGGCCTGATTGTTGGAAACATACTTGCGGTGCTGAGCTGGGCGTTTCTTTGTGCACCGGTAGCCGTAAAAACCAAGCTGACGCTCTACTGGCAATTGAGAAAAATTTGCGGGCCAAAGCTCGCCTCCATTTACAATGTGGTGAATGCGCTGATGTTCTGTTTCCTGGCTGGTTCCATGATTGCGGTGTCAGCCACTGCGGTGGGGCTGCCGTTCGGTATTCCCATGCCGGGACTGGGAGATTGGCTGCCTACCAGCATTGGATGGGTTGTAACTGTTTTTATCGTGGGACTGATAATCACGCTGGTAGCCATTTTGGGTTATGATTATGTGGCTCGGTTTGCGAATATTGCGTTTCCCTGGATGATCCTGGTTTTTGTCGCGGCTGCGTTGGCGGTTTTGCCACAGTTGGGGGTTCATTCGGTATCTGAGTTTTGGACGGTTGCCCAGGAGAAAATATGGACCGGGACGCCCGCGGAGGGGCAGAGCAAATTTACCTTTTGGCACGTGATGTTTTTTGCCTGGTTTGCCAACATGGCCATGCATATCGGAATGTCGGATATGTCGATTCTGCGGTTTGCAAAAAAATGGCAGCATGGATTTTCGTCGGCAACGGGCATGTTTTTTGGACATTTTATCGCCTGGATGGCATCCGGTATACTTACGGCCGCGGCCGCGGGAGCTATAGCGCCGGGAATCATCGCTTATAACAGTGCCGGTGTGGCCGGCGCCATTTGCGTGGTCATTGCAGGATGGACCACCGCCAATCCAACGATTTACCGGGCGGGACTGGCTTTTCAATCGGTTACTCCCAACTGGAAGCGGTGGAAGGTGACCCTGTTTACCGGGCTGGTGACTTCAATTGCCGCATGCTTCCCGGCGCTTGTTATGCTGCTGCTCGACTTTGTAGCCCTCTATGGCCTGGTTTTGATGCCGATGGGAGCCGTAATATTCATGGATGTGATGGTGTTCCCGAAAATCGGGATGAAGAGCAATTTCGCAGAATTGGTGCAAATGGATTTTAACTGGTCGGCAGGCCTTACGTGGTTCGTCACACTGTTGCTGTGCCTGTTTATTAACCTGTATATGGGAGTGGAAATATTCTTTCTCGGTCTGCCGGGTTGGTTTATTGCGATACTGCTGTATGTGGGATTAAGCAAACTGCAGCAAGACAGGTTTCAAAAGGCAGCCAATGTAGAAATGGCCAAAACATAATCTGCATGCCGTCCGAGCCGGTTGAAGACGATTTGACTGAATTTTTAATTTTAACAAAAAGTGTAAGACTTGAATACAGGAACAGTTATGACTTCAGATAAAAAGAACAAAAGTACCGTCAAAAATTACTTCAGACAAGTTGAAAGCAAGTGGGATGATGCGGAGGTTAAAGGCAAAGATGCCCTCGACCGCCTGGTCTACCGTTCAAATTTGCTGGGAAGTGATGCCTACATCAACAATACCGGTGGAGGGAATACATCCAGTAAAGTGATGGAAGAGGATCCCATTACCGGAGAAGAAGTTGAGGTGCTGTGGGTCAAAGGTTCAGGGGGAGATCTCAGGACGGCTACACGTCCCAATTTCGCCTCCCTCTACCAGCAGAAATTACTGGATCTCCAGGAGGTCTACGCCGGTTTTGAAAATACCGGTTTGAAAACTCCTGCCGAGGATAAAATGACTGAGTATTATGCCCACTGTACCTATAATTTGAATCCGCGGGCACCATCTATCGATACCCCGCTGCATAGTTTTATTCCATACAAATTTGTTGATCATACCCACCCGGTACCTATTATTGCCATCGCCACGGCTGATAACGGGGAGGAGCTGATGAAGGAGATCTATGGTGATCGTATGGCATGGGTTGACTGGATGCGACCCGGTTTTGAACTTGGACTTAAACTGCAGGAAACCATCGAAGAAAATCCGGGTATCGACGGTATCATTCTTGGAGGTCATGGGCTGATAAATTGGTCCAATGACGACAAAGAATGCTACGAGCTTAGCCTTGAACTGATTAACCAAGCGGCAGATTACCTGTCTGAACATGAGTTGGGAGAAGAATCTTACGGTGGACGACAATATGAATCGTTGCCAAAAGAGGAACGGCGTGAGGCGCTTTCTGAAGTTTTACCTTATATCCGGGGTCAGGTAAGCAGGGAAAATAAATTTATCGGGACGATTCAGGATGATGAGCTTACACTGCAGTTTATCAACTCAAAGGATGCACCTGAACTAGCAGAATTGGGAACCTCCTGTCCGGATCACTTCATTCGGACCAAAATAAAGCCCTTGTACGTTGAGTGGGATCCGCAGAATGAAGATATCGATCAACTAAAGGATAAGATCAGCAACGGACTGACCCAATACCGAGAGGATTATATTGAATACTACGAAAGTTGCAGTCCGGAAGATCCATTTGATATGAGGGATCCGAATCCCACTGTAATTCTTATTCCGGGTCTTGGAATGATTACCTGGGGGAAAAACAAGAGTGAATCACGGGTCACCGCCGAATTTTATACGGCTGCCATCGGGGTCATGCGAGGAGCTGAATCGGTGGGCAATTATACTGCAATTTCCAAGCAGGAAGCCTATGATATAGAGTACTGGGCTCTTGAAATTGCCAAACTGAAACGCATGCCACCGGAAGATGAGCTCTCCCGGCAGGTTATTGCGGTTGTCGGAGCCGGAAGCGGCATCGGCAAGGCACTGGTTTCGCGACTGATTGAAGAGGGAGCCACCGTAGCCGCCCTCGACCTCGATGAAAAAGCGGCCACCGGAACCGCGGATGAAGTTCTCGACCAGATCGGAATGGGAATTGGCGTTGCGGGGTCCGATATCAGCGGATCGGGCGATGTGATCGGAGTGGGCTGCGACATTACGGACCGAAGCTCTGTTCAGGACGCACTGAAAAAGCTGACCATCGCCTATGGCGGGTTAGACAATGTGGTGGTAACCGCGGGACTCTATCCCACACCAGACGATGACGGAAACCTGAGTGACAGCGCCTGGGACAAGAGTTTTGCTGTCAACGTCAAGGGAAGTTTTATCGTGGCAGATGAGGCTTCCAGGATTTGGGACAAGCAGGGGCTGCAGGGCAGCATGGTGATAACAACCAGTGCCAACGCCGTGGTAGCGAAAGCCGGAAGCTTCGCCTATGATACCAGCAAGGCGGCGGCCAACCACCTGATCCGCGAGCTTGCGATCGACCTTGCTCCCAATGTTCGTGTTAACGGCGTGGCTCCCGCCACAGTGGTGGAAGGCAGCAGCATGTTTCCCCGCAACCGTGTCAAGGCGTCACTTACGAAGTACGGCATCGACTTTAGTGATGACGAGGATACCGAAACTCTGCGGGAACGACTGGCTGAGTTTTATGCCAGCCGCACCCTTACAAAGCGACCGATCTCGCTTGAACAGCAGACCGAAGCGATCTACCAGTTACTAAGCTCAAACATGGAGAACACGACCGGTCACATCGTTCCGGTTGATGGCGGCCTGACGGAAGCTTTCCTGCGCTAATGCTCAAAGTTCTCTTTTAGTTATGAGAATACTGCTAATCATACTCTCCTTAACCGGGCTGGCACTGACGCTCTTGCCGTCAGTGCTGGTCTTTCTACAGGAACTGTCCCTCGAAGATCATAAACTATACATGATTTTCGGGATGGTTCTATGGTTTATTACGGCTCCCTTCTGGGTTAAAGAGCAGGAGTTGTAGTCAGGTTCGGGGAGAGTTTTTATAACTCACAATGGCATCTGTTGGTGCGGCAATGTCAATGTAACGGGATTCCGGGAATCAAAATACAGTTCATTACCCGACCCTGGTTACAGTAACGCGCAGCACTTATTTTCTGTCGAAATCAGTGAACAAAGGCCTTTTTAAAGCCGGGGTTTTGTCCGGAATTGAAGTCAATGAATTTGTAATGGCAGTTTATATTGCGCAAATAAATATGTTGAATACGAGTTGATTTTAAGTTCGACAAGACAACGGCTTTGCAAAGACCTCTTAACAGTTAAATAAACCAGTTTTTGAATGAAGATTGATCAGCAGCAAATTGAAGACCACAACCGGAATTATACTCAACGACACGAGCACCGGTTTGAGTCGCTGGCAGATCAGCTGGTTAAACAGGATCATCCTGTCGAAGAGTTGATCGATCATCTGACAGCTTTCCAGGTGGCTATTCCCAGCTGGGCGCTTGGAGCGGGCGGAACCCGTTTCGGGCGGTTTCCCATAGGGGGGGAGCCCGGAAATCTGGAGGAAAAAATTGCTGATGTTGGCATTCTTCATGCGTTGAATCGCTCGAGCGGGGCTATTTCACTGCATATTCCCTGGGATATACCGGAGGACAGCGCCGCTGTCAGGGAACTGGCTGAACAGCATGATCTTGTTTTTGATGCGGTCAATTCCAATACGTTCCAGGACCAGGAAGGCCAGAAACACTCCTACAAGTTCGGCTCCCTGTGTCATACGGATCAAGCCGTTCGACAACAGGCTATTGACCATAATATTGAGGTCATCGGGTATGGTAAACAGCTCGGATCCAAAGCGCTGACGGTGTGGCTGGCGGACGGGTCAAATTTCCCGGGGCAGCAGAATTTTCAAAAAGCCCTGTCCAATATCCAGGAATCACTGGAGCAGATATATGCGGCACTTCCCGCAGACTGGGAGATACTGATCGAGTATAAGCCGTATGAACCCAATTTCTACTCGATGGTGATCCCGGACTGGGGCACCTCGTTTCTGCTGGCGAATAAAATCGGAGATAGGGCACAGACGCTGGTAGATCTTGGACACCATCTGCCGAATACCAATATAGAACAGATTGTGGCTACCCTGCTGATGGAAGACAAGCTGGGTGGATTCCATTTTAATGACTCGAAATACGGCGATGATGATCTCACAACGGGGACCATAAAGCCGTACCAACTGTTCCTAATTTTTAATGAGCTGGTTCAGGGTACGGAGAATCCCGCCGATCTCAGGCAGAATATTGCATGGATGATTGACGCCAGTCACAATGTTAAAGATCCGCTGGAAGACCTGTTGCAGTCGGTGGAGGCGATAAACCAGGCCTATGTAAAAGCGATGCTGGTAGATCGAGAACTACTGGAGGAGGCAAGGAATTCAAATGACCCGGTGCTGGCCCAGGAAACGTTGCAGGACGCCTACCAGACCGATGTCCGGCCGCTGCTGAGGGAAGCCCGAATTCGAAACAAGGCGGCGGCCGATCCGCTTCAGCTATACCGACAACTGGAGGTCCGCAACAAGCTGGTGGAAGAGCGCGGCTCCGAGACCCGGGCCACAGGGCTGTAAAACGCACAAGTACTGGACCGGCTGACTGTATTTTCAGGATAATGCCGGTTGCGGAGAACCATTATTTTTAAGTAAACAACAGATTTATACCATTGAAACAAGAGGAAGGAATACCGGTTACAGCCGTTTTTGATATCGGGAAGACCAACAAGAAATTTCTGCTTTTTGACGAAAGATACAGGGTCGTTTTTCAAAATAGTACAGAACTGGACCAGACCACTGATGATGACGGGGATTCCTGTGAGGATCTCGAGCAGCTGGTGCACTGGATTGGCAAGCAGTTTGAAAATGTAACCGGTAATGAGGATTACAGGGTAGAAAAGCTTAATTTTTCTACCTATGGCGCAACGCTGGTTCATCTCGATAAGGAGGGACAGCCTGTTACCCCGCTATACAATTACTTGAAAGATTATCCCGAACCGCTGCAGCAAAAGTTTTATGACCAGTATGGCGGGCAGAGCCAGTTTTCAATTGAAACGGCTTCTCCCCCGATGGGGATGCTCAATTCCGGCCTGCAGCTCTACTGGCTTAAATATCGCAAGCAGGAACAGTTTAAGAAAATAAACCACACCCTGCATTTTCCCCAGTACTTGAGCTACCTTTTTACGGACAAGGTACATTCTGAACTGACAAGTATAGGATGTCATACGGGGATGTGGAATTTCAGGGAAAATGGATATCATCGCTGGCTGGAGGCCGAGGGAATGCTCGGTCTGCTACCCGATATCAAACCAGTGGGAGCAACTTATCCCCCTGTGGGAACGGATCTGGATATTCAGATAGGGAACGGCATTCACGACAGTTCAGCCGCGCTGGCACCATACCTGATTGCGCTTGAGGAGCCTTTTTTGCTGGTATCCACGGGTACCTGGAGTATCTCGTTTAATCCCTTCAATACCGATCCGCTTACATTCGAGGAGTTGAAACGAGACTGCCTGTGCTACATGAATATCTATGGTGAGCAGGTTAAAGCCTCAAGACTATTTTTGGGCAAGGAGTACATGCATCAAAAACGCCGGCTGGAATCTCATTTTAACCGGGAAAGTACGGCTTCAGCCCCCGAACTGGACCCCGGTTTGCTGCGATCCCTGATTAATGAAGGAAATCCAGCAAAAAGACTTCAGCTTGAACAGGCTTACGGGTCCGGCCCGTACCCGCAAAAAGAGGCTGGAAACTGGAAACTGAATTCTTTTGAATCATACCAGGAAGCCTATCACCAGCTTATGCTGGACCTGGTTTCCATTCAAACCGACTGTATAGGCCTGGTTGAGGGGGAGCAAAAGCTGGATAAACTGATTGTGACGGGGGGATTCAGCCAAAACAAATTTTATATGAAGATGCTGGCCAGCGCGTTTCCCGGGAAGAAAGTATATACCGCTTCCCTGTCTAACGCCTCGGCCCTGGGAGCGGCCCTGGTGATAAATGACCCGGAATCATTTGGTAAAGACGCGCAAAAAGAATTACTTGATCTCACACTGCATAAACCACTGCAGGATACAGGCATTGAAGAGTATCGCTGGAAATCATCCGCTAAACGCATTTAAAGAATTGAAGGGAAAGACAAAACGTAATGCAGATCTCTCTATTTATTACATGCTTTAACGACACCCTCTTCCCGGATACGGGCAAGGCAACGGTGCAGCTGCTGGAGCGGCTGGGTCATACCGTGGAATTCCCTATGGAACAGACCTGCTGCGGGCAGATGCATTACAACACCGGGTACCATGATGAGGCAATTCCCCTGGTGCGTAAATTTGTTGAGGTTTTCGGGGATGCCGAAGCAATTGTGGCACCCTCGGCTTCCTGCGTGGCCATGGTTCACGAATTTTATCATAAAGTGGCTGAGCGGGCCGAAGACCGGGGACTGGCGCGGGAAGTGGATCGGGTTGTACCCCGCGTGTTTGAGCTGTCCCAGTTTTTGGTGGATGAACTGGGAGTGGAGGATGTGGGAGCCTACTATCCGCACCGCGTTACGTATCATCCGACCTGCCACTCCCTGCGGATGCTAAAGGTCGGCGATGCCCCGTTACGGCTGCTCCACAACGTAAAGGGACTGGACCTTATAGAGCTCCCCGCTGCGGAGGAGTGCTGCGGCTTTGGCGGAACATTTGCTGTCAAAAATGCGGATACCTCCATGGCAATGCTCGGCGACAAAATTCGGCATATAAAAGATACCGGTGCGGAGGTCTGTATCGCTGGTGACAACTCCTGCCTGATGCATATCGGGGGTGCCCTGCAGCGTCAGCGCGGCGGGGTAAAAACCGTGCATCTCGCAGAAATATTGGCCTCGACGGAAGACTGAGGCTTTGAGAATGAACCCGGCAGCACGGCAATCTGCTCAATTTAACAGAATACAGTAACCATGAGTGCAAAATCCGACATTCAACAGACGCCCACATTCCAGGCTTCGGCCAAGGCGTACCTCGACAACACCCAGCTGCGCAGAAACATCGGTCATGCCACCCATACCATCCGAGACAAACGCCAGAAAATAGTCGATGAAAAGCCGGACTGGGAAGCCCTGCGCGAGGCGGGAAACAAGATCAAGCAGCGTACGATGCGTCACCTGGACCGGTACCTGCTGCAGCTCGAGGAGTCGGTACAGCGGGCCGGGGGAACGGTACACTGGGCGCGGGATGCTGAGGAGGCCAACCGAATCATCGTGGACCTCGTGAAGCAACAGCAGGTCGAAGAGGTGGTCAAGGTGAAATCGATCACAACCGACGAAATAAAATTAAACAAGGCGCTGGCCGGCGAAGGAATACAGGCACTGGAAACCGACCTGGCCGAACTGATTGTGCAACTGGCTGAAGATGAACCTTCACATATACTGGTACCGGCGATTCACAAAAACCGGGCGGAGATCCGTGAGCTCTTCAAGAAAAAACTGAACCAAAAGGAACTCAGTGACCGCCCCGAGGACCTGGCCGAGGCGGCGCGCCTTTACCTGCGCAAGAAATTTTTGAGTGCAAAGGTGGGAATCAGCGGGGCAAATTTTGCTGTGGCGGAGAGCGGAACAATCTCTGTCGTGGAATCAGAGGGGAACGGCCGGATGTGTACCACGCTCCCGGAAACGCTGATCACGGTGATGGGCATCGAAAAACTGATACCCACCTGGCGCGATTTTGAAGTGTTCATGCAGCTGCTGCCCCGTTCGGCCACGGCCGAGCGTATGAATCCCTACAACTCATTTTGGACCGGAGTGACAGAGGGGGACGGGCCGCAGGAATTTCACCTGGTGCTGCTGGACAACGGCCGTACCAATGTATTAGGTGACGAGGTAGGGCGGCAGACCCTCAACTGCATCCGCTGCAGTGCCTGCCTGAATGTGTGTCCGGTGTACGAGCGTACCGGTGGACATGCCTACAATTCGGTGTATCCCGGTCCCATTGGAGCGATACTGACACCACAGCTCAAAGGGCTGGAAGATGATGGCGTAGCATCACTGCCGTATGCCTCCAGCCTGTGCGGCGCTTGTTACGAGGTGTGCCCGGTGAAAATTAATATCCCGGAAGTGCTCGTTCACCTGCGGGGTAAAATTGTAGATAAAAAGAAGCGGGGCGCGGGTCTGAAAAACAAGATGGATGAGGAGCATATCGGCATGAAGCTGATGGCACGGGCGTTTAAAAAACGATCGCGCTACGAACGGGCTCAAAAGATTGCGCGTGTGGGACAGGGATTTTTTGAGCGTGACGGCACCATCTCAAAGCTGCCAGGACAGCTCTCCGGGTGGACCGCCATGCGTGATTTGAAACCGATCCCCAAACAAACATTCAGAGAATGGTGGAAGGAACGAGACAACGATGAGTGACGGAAGAGAAGAGATACTGAATCGGGTACGAACGGCACTTTCGGGAGTTCCGGAGGATGAGGAACCGGGTGATATACCTGTTCCGCGGGAATACCGGCGGAAGGGATCGCTGGATGATGCACAGCTGACCGACCTGTTTGCCGAGCGAACCGGTGAGTACAAAGCGACCATCCAGCGGGTTGAGGAAAAGGACCTGCAATCTGTTATTTCGGCAGCTTGTCAAAAGGAGAAGGTGGAACGCCTGGTGGTGCCCGCCCAGTTTCCGGAGCGGTGGCTGCCGGCTGATCTTGAGCTGCTGCATGACGAGGTCGACCAGCCGCTTTCGCACCGACAGCTGGATGAATCGGACGGCGTGGTAACGACGTGTGCCCTTGCCGTGGCAGAAACGGGAACCATCATCCTGGATGCCGGACCCGGGCAAGGGCGCCGGGCGCTCACGCTGCTGCCCGACTACCACCTGTGTATTGTGCGGGAAGATCAGATCGTAGAAGTTGTCCCGGAGGCGTTCGAACGATTTAATGAAAAGATTCAACAGGACGGCCCCCCGCTTACCTTTATTTCGGGCCCCTCGGCTACCTCCGATATTGAGCTGAACCGCGTAGAGGGCGTTCACGGTCCCCGCCGGCTGGAAGTGCTTATAGCCTCAAAATAGTTATATTCGATTTAAAGCTATGAAGGGATCAGAAATCGGATGTTCGAGCACGCCGGCCCTTCTCACATTTTAATCCGACAGCAGATCATCTTACGTATGAATATATTAACTCGCATAAGTACCCTGCTCGCTCTTTTTTTACTGGTTACTTCTCAACTACTGGCACAGCAGGGGAGCGTCCGGGAGGGTTTGACCTTCCAGAGTTCTATTCTTGAGAAGAAGGTCAACTACAGCATCTATCTTCCGCCGAATTATGACGATACAAACCGAGAATACCCGGTGCTCTACCTGTTGCATGGATATACTGACAATGAAGATGGCTGGATCCAGTTCGGGCAGGTTAAAAAGATCGTGGACCGGCAACATGACAATATCGATGTTTCAGAAATGGTTATCGTGATGCCGGATGCAGGGGTTAGCTGGTATATCAACAGCCATGACGGGGATACCCGGTATGAAGACTTTTTTGTGGATGAGTTTATTCCGGGCATCGATTCCACCTACCGCACACGCAGCTCAAAAGAGTTCCGGGCGGTGGCCGGACTTTCCATGGGCGGGTACGGAACTCTGATCCTGGCACTGAAACATCACGAGCTGTTTACTGCTGCCGCTCCACTGAGTGCGGCCGTTTTTCTGGATGAAGAGATTGAAGAGATGGACCAGGAGACCTGGGACGGCGTCTTTCAGATTCCGTTTGAAGAGGGATTGACTGGAAAACAGCGGTTTACGGACCATTATCGCCAAAATTCGATACTGGATATCGTGGAAAATGGGAATGCCGACTCGCTGAATACGGTAGACTACTATATCGACTGTGGAGATGATGATTTCCTCGTGAAAGGTAATATGGCCTTGCACAGCGCCATGATCGACAAGGAGATTGAGCACGAGTTCCGGATACGAGACGGGGGGCATACCTGGGATTACTGGCGATCGGCACTGCCGCAGGTTCTAACGTTTGTCAGCCAGAGCTTCCATCGTTAATAAATGGATTTTTCCAGCGAAGGGCTTAAATTCGGAGATAGGCTGGTCCCACCGGTTGGGGGCCGATTTTTTTGTGCAGTTTCCGATATGTCGGGCCGTGGCGCATCATGCCTTTAGGCAGGGAACATGCTTTTTGTAAAGTATTGGTTTTTCGTTTCCTGTATCTGTACATATTGGCAGGAGAGGGATATTACAATCAATAGGTAACAGGGGGTTAAGATGGAGGATATGGACAACTCACTACTGGATAGATATGGCCGATTGCTCTCGCTGGATTTTTATCGGGGACTCACCATGTTTTTGCTTATTGCCGAGGGGGCCGGTCTCTGGTTTGCCGTCGTTGACCCGTATTTCGAAGGGAGCCTTATCAGCACCATCGGCACTCAGTTTCATCATCACCCGTGGAATGGACTCCGTTTCTGGGATCTCGTACAGCCGTTTTTTATGTTCATTGTCGGGGTGGCCATGCCGATCTCATTTGGTAAACGGTGGGCACGCGGGGATTCCTGGAGTTCAACCTTGCAGCATGCCGTTAACCGGTCTATTGTGTTACTTGCCCTGGGTTTGCTTCTTCACTGTATCTATGCGGGTGAAATTGTATTTGAACTCTGGAATGTGCTCTCACAGCTCTCTTTCACTTATCTGCTGGCATTTCTGATAATGCGTAAAAGCTGGAAATTTCAGATTGGATTCTCCGCTGGCCTGCTACTCCTTACGGAACTTCTGTACCGTCTCTGGTGGGTTGATGGGTTCAATCAGCCTTTTACACCAGACAAAAATTTCGGTGCCTGGCTTGACTTGGTGCTTATGGGGAAACTCAGCGGAGGGCACTGGGTAGCCGTTAATGCCATTCCCACAGCGGCCCATACGATCTGGGGAGTGATCGCCGGACAGCTGTTGATAAGCAGCCGGGGATCGGTTGAAAAAATTAAAAAACTGCTAATATATGGCATAGGATTGCTCCTTGTGGGATATCTGCTCGATCCGGTGACACCTATTGTCAAGCGAATTGCCACCTCTTCCTTTACCATCGCCAGCGGGGGCTGGTGTCTGTTGGCGCTGGCTGTATCATTTTACCTGTTTGATGTGAAAAAAATATATACCGGCAACGCTCGCTTTTTTGCTATTGTGGGAATGAATCCCCTATTTATCTATCTGTTCAGTGAATTGGGGGGTGTTGACTGGTTTTACAGCATGGTAGAGGTATTTACTGTGGATATCCTGGGACTGGTATCCGTTCCCGGAGCTTGGATAGGTGTCGTAACCTCGCTAATCGTATTGGGCATGATGTGGTACATGACCTATTTTCTGTACAAGCGGAAGATATTTATCTCAATTTAATGATGAGTGCACTCTGCCGGAAAAGACCACCGTCTAACCGGGTTCAATATTGTTGTACTTTTAGTATGTTTGGATTAAAAGAGGGCTTTGCAAAACCCTCAATTCCTCGTTCTGGGGGCGTTGTACTCCCGTAAAAGGTCTCCAAGGTCGGTAGTACAACTCCCTCCCAACAAAATAGCAGGTTCTGCAAGGTCTCTTAAAAGAAATAGTATGATATACCTGACATGAGCGCACAGAATCCACGTATACAACTGCCTGAAAATTATCCGAACGATCCTTTCCTGGAAAAGCTGTTTAGCAGGATCAATACGTCAAGAGAAAATTTTGTCATCACCGGGAAAGCGGGAACAGGCAAATCTACGTTTCTTCATTATCTTTCAGAAAATGCGATCAAGCGCTCGCTGGTTACCGCTTTTTCAGGGATTGCAGCCATAAATGTAGGGGGCGTCACCCTGCATTCATTGTTTCTGTTTCCATTCAAGCCGCTGCTGCCCGGTGATGAATCGATCAAGGAGTTCCGGTCGGGGAGCTCCCGTCGCCGCCTGCTCGAGAAGGTGGATATGATTATTATCGACGAGCTCTCCATGCTTCGTTCAGATATTTTCCAGGCGATCGACCATTCACTGAGGTTGAACACCGGGAACAGGTACCAGCCTTTTGGAGGCAAGCAGATGGTACTGTTTGGAGATATTTTCCAGTTGCCGCCCGTCGTTCAGAATGATCCGGTGGAACAGGATATCTTTTCCAATACCTACGAATCTGAATATTTTTTTGATGCCCCGGTATTTGAAGAAGCCGATTTTAATTTTGTAGAGCTGTTCAAGGTCTACCGGCAGGAGGATAAGGCGTTTGTCAAATTGCTGAACCGGGTGCGTACAGGGTTGGTAGACCAGCGTCACCTGCGGGAGCTGAACAAACGGCACGCACCAAATTACCTGCCGGGCAAGGAAGATTATGTAGTTACGCTGACCACAACCAACCGGGTGGCCAACCATGAAAATAATCGCCGGCTTGATTTGATTGACTCTCCTTCCCACCGGTATCACGCCAGGGTGGAGGGAGAATTTCCCAAAGATCGGTTTCCGACCGACCAGGTGCTGGAGTTGAAGGAGGGGGCGCAGGTGATATTTATCAAAAATGACCTTGAGGGGCATCGGTGGGTCAACGGAACGATCGCCAAAATTGAGCACCTGGAAAAAGAATCGATTACGGTTCGGTTGGAAAACGGGGAAACGCATGAACTGGAAAAAGAAACCTGGCACAACATCAAGTACAGGTACAACAAGCGCCGAAACCGGGTGGAGGAGGAGATTAAAGGGACGTTCATTCAGTACCCGGTAAAATTGGCGTGGGCCATGACAATCCATAAAAGCCAGGGGCTTACCTTTGAGCAGGTATTCCTGGATCTCGGCAGAGGGGCGTTTGTCAACGGGCAGCTGTACGTGGGACTCAGTCGCTGTACCAGTTTTAACGGTCTCTACCTGAAAAAGAAAATAACCTCGCGGGATATTATCAAAGATCCGCGACTGCTGGACTTCTACAAAAAACAGCGCGCCCAGGCTGCCCGTGAGAGCGACTTGATGGATATCCAAAAGCGTCAAAACTAGTACTTGGCATCAGAAAAAAGCGTAATTAATATTGTCAAGTTACAAGTGCAAAAAGCTTCCGGGTCCCCCATAAATTTTTTAAAACGCGGGCGCTGACTGACATCATGCAGATCGAAAAAAATATACTCAATCAGCGAACGCATTTGGTTTCGTAATTCCCAATGGGAGTTTGTCGATTCTCTGCGTACCTTTATATACGGTAAAGAAATATCAATCTATGGCAACACAAACTTTATTGATCAGCCATTAAAAATCGGGGAGGACCGCAATGGAAAAGCAGCATATATCTTCAGGCACAAAATGGGAGGACATTGTCGGATATTGTCGCGCTGTGCGAAAGGGCAACCAGGTGTATATTTCAGGTACGACGGCAACGGATGAAAACGGGGACGTGATCGGCAAGGGTGATCCCTACCGGCAAACGGTGCAGATTATTAATAATATCGATCATGCACTGCGGAAAGCGGGGGCTTCGCTTGAAGATGTTGTACGGACCCGAATTTATGTACGGAATATTGACCAGTGGGAAGATATTGGCCGCGCGCACGGTCTTTTTTTTGAAGACATTCAGCCGGCCACCAGCATGATCGAGATCAGTCGGCTGATTGATCCCGATATGCTGGTAGAGATTGAGGCGGTCGCCATTGTTGACTGAACTTGTTGGTAAGCAGTTCAATACTTCTAATCGGGCTTATATACTACAAGTATACTATTTCGTGAAAATCCGGGCTAACTTATCAGCAGCAGGGGACATTTTGCCATATGAAAAATTTTGCCGGCCCATTCTTCCCTGATCAGGGGTTGATCTTTGGGCATGACCAGCAAGCTGCCGTACAGTTTATTCAGCAGGCGGGTGACGTTCCAGATATTGTGCTGTTTGAGCAGGTGCAGGCGAACCGGAATACTGGCGTTTTGGACCCGCTCTTCAATCTCTTTATTCCTGTTGTTTACCGAATCAGACTGGTTGGCCAGCCCGATGACGAGAAGCCGGGTACTGCTCTTCCGGGCAATCTTCAGTGCCAGTTCCAGGCTGCGTTGCGCTTGCTCGGTCCCGTCGTAGATGCAGATGACCGGAGCCCCGCCAATCGATAGTCCGTGCTCCAGCATAAGCACCGGTTTGGAGGATCGGCGGACTATAAACCGGGCCGTTTTACCCAGCTTGCTCTCCTGTTTGTGGGAATGCCCGGCCCGACCGATGGTGATCAGGTCGGCCTCCTCGGATGCCTTGATCAGTTCATCTTCAATCGAGCCCTGAACCGAATCGAGGGTATGGGGAATTTCCATTGTGCCTGCCACCTGTTTCAGCAGGTCCCGGATCCTGTTTTCCACTAGTTTGCTCTGTCTGCTGATATCTTCCTCGCTGAACGTACGCGGTTCACCGGTTAGTTCACTTACCTCAGAGATCAGCGAAAGACGGCTGATCTGGTGCCAGGTCGCATCACTTACATACAACCCCCTGAGTTCGGCTTCGGAGAGTTTGGCCAGGTAGGCGGCTGCCTGCAGGGCGGCCCGGCTGTGATTTGAAGTGTCGAGGGCTACGAGAATGCGCCGAAAGCCGATATCCGGAAGTTCTTCAGTCATCAGTTTTATTCCTGCTTTCCATTCGTGGTCGAAGCAAAAGCTTTCCTGTTTTGGGCCAGCTGGTCAAGCTGGTTAACCACCCTTGCATTGATGGTACCATCGGGATAATTGCACTCTTCGTCGGCCATGCCCATCTCCATTCCCGTCAGAATTTCCATCCCTTCATCAACTGTTTCTACAGCATAGATGTGAAACTGATCTGCTTCTGCCGCATCAACTACATCCTGCCGGAGCATCAGGTTTTTGACGTTGGCGCGGGGAATCAGCACGCCCTGTTCGCCGGTGAGTCCACGCTTTTTGCACACATCAAAAAAGCCCTCGATTTTTTCATTGACTCCTCCGATCGGTTGAATTTTACCGTGCTGGTTGACCGAGCCGGTTACGCTCAGCGACTGCCGCAGCGGAATTTTGCCGATAGCCGAAAGCAGGGCATACAGCTCGGCGGAGGAGGCGCTGTCTCCGTCGATGTTGGAGTAGGATTGTTCAAAAACAAGGCTGGCCGAAAGCGAGAGCGGGCGGTGCTGGGCGTAGCGGTCTCCCAGGAATCCCTTCAGTATGAGTACACCTTTGGAGTGAATGGGACCACTCATATCCACCTCGCGTTCGATATCGATGATTTCTCCTTTCCCGATCTGAATACGGGCGGTAATCCGGTTGGGCTTGCCAAACATCAGTTCGCCCAGCTTAATTACTGAAAGCCCGTTGACCTGTCCGATCTCCGTACCCTCGGTATCGATAAAGATTTGATTGCGTTCAATGGATTCCTGGATTTTATCCCGAATACGGCTGGCACGATACAACTGCTGGTCGATCGCCTGCTGGACATCCTCCCGCTGAACGACATCATGATTATTTTTCCCGGCCCAGAAATCGGCCTGAACAAGAAGATCGCTCAACTCTTCGGTTTGGGTCGAAAGCTTTTCATTATCCCCGACCATGCGTGCGCTCTGCTCGATGACTCGTGAAACGGCGTGCTTGTCAAAATGCCGCAGGTCGTGCTGCTGGACAAGACCCGCCAGCAGTTTGGAGTACAGCTGCTGATTGTCCGAATTGCGATCCATCTCATCCTCGAAATCGGCCTCGATTTTGAAGAGGGCGTTAAAGTCGGGATCGAGATTGCAGAGCATATAATAGAGCAGCCGCTCGCCCAGCAACACCACTTTCACCTTCAGGTCCAGCGGTTCCGGCTCCAGGGAAACGGTGCTGATCATACTGTAGGAATCGCCCAGCGATTCAATTTTCAGGTCTCCGGATTTAATAGCGCGCTTTAGTCCCTCCCAGGCAAACGGCTCCAGTAAAACACGGCGGGCATCCAACACCAGGTAACCCCCGTTCGCTTTATGGAGGGCCCCGGGTTTGATCAGGTTAAAATTGGTGGTAAGCGCTCCCATTTTTGATTTGTATTCGACGCGACCCAGTAAATTTTTATAACTGGGATTGTCTTCATAGATGACCGGTGCGCCTTCGGTATCCTGGTGATCCACAAGAACGTTCACCCGGTAGCGTTGCAGGATCGGGTGATCCTCCGGGCTGGATTTGGAGGGCCGATTCATTCCTCCGGCGTTCTGACCGCTCATCTGCTGCATCATGGCGGCCATACCCCCCTGTTGTCCCTGCTGATTGCCAAGGATCGCCTGCACATTTTCCACGATATCGGTTTCAACCTTGTTGAGAAAAGCCTGAACGTGGTCAAGATCAGAAAACGCGTTCCGGATCTCCTTGAAAAGCTCCTTTATGGCATAAGTGGCAATTTCGCGATCCAGTTTCTTCATCCGATCCCGCACCTTCCGCTTGTTGGCGGGCATCTTCTGGATGATTTCCTGAAGCTCTTTTTGCAACTCCTGCATATGCTCTTCCAGCTTTTTACGCTCCTCTTCCGGGAGCTCCTGGACTTCATTTTCACTCATCAGGTTTCCATCCCGGGTGGGGGCAAAAGAGAAGCCGGAGGGCGTACGGATCAGGGCAAGCCCTTTTTCCTTTGCTTTCTGCTGCAGGTCTTCAAACGTTTTGTCCTGTTCTTGCTGAACCTGGTCTTTCAGCGCCTGCCGACGGTTTTGATACTCCTCCGTCTCAAAGGAGGATTCCAGGGTGGGAATCAGGTCTTCCAACAGCTCGTCCATCATTTCCTGCAAGGTTCTTCCTCGTCCGGCCGGCATTAACAGTTTATCCGGCTTCAGGCTGTCATCGAAATTGTTCACGTAACAGATGTCGGGGGGCGTTTCTTCCTGTTTGGCCCGTTCCTGCAGGAAATGCCTTATATGGGTTTCCTTGTCCGTTTTTTGCGGTCCAAGAGCAAAAATATTGTAGCCGGTTCGGTCCATCTCCACCCCCATCTGCAGCGCCGAGGAGAGGCGATCCTGCCCCAAGATGGTGGTATAATCCTTGATCTCTTCCGTGGTCTCAAAATTAAACTGGTCGGCATCGCAAACGTTGTTGAGTGATACAGGATCTAGTTTTTTCACAGGAGTATAATTTGTTCGATCGTTACTATTACTCGGTGATGTATGCTAACTTAATGTGTGTAAACTTTTTCTCGTTCCAAAGGCGCTTGGTAGAATCTAAATTGAACTCAACATTTACAAAAATTTGTTACAATGAAAGGAGAGGGTGCTGAACAACCGTTGGATTTGCTACGGCCTTTAATATTTGGTTAAATAGAAGCTGTACCTGTATGTCGGATATATTCGATTCTCACGTCAATTTCTAAAGAAAAATCACAGTCAGGGAGACAGGCAATGGAGGTACTGGTCAGGCACAAGGTAGAGGATTTTGTTCGATGGAGAGAGGTTTTTGAGTCCCACAAAAATGCACAACGGGAGGCAGGCATGCAACTCAAAAAGCTGTGGCGCAACGTGGATGAACCGGACGAAGTAATACTGCTTTTTGATGTGGATGACCCGGAACAGGCAAGAGAGTTTCTCTATTCCGCGGATATCCCCGATGCCAAAAATGGTTCTGGCGTAATTGATGATCCGGATATCTATTTTTTGGAATGAAGGAGTACAAGACCGGGTGTTACAACATCCCATGAACCCGAGGAGCGACGAGAATGCTAAAATCATAGCCTGATAACGACTTCCGGGCTCAGAAGCCTGGCAGTCAAGTCCCCTCGGCCATTTCTGTAAAATCAAAAAGGGGAGAGAGATCCTGCTTTCGCAGCCCATTCTGCGTGAATTTATGTAAAATCCTTTGTATAGTAGCTTGATACTGATCGCGAGATTATTTTTCCACCGTTGAGCGGGCACGTGATCGGTACCGGGAATACAAATGGAAATGGGGATTTAACATGGAGATTCGAGTTTGCCGATGAAACAATACTTGAAATTAATAATGGCGGCGGGTGTACTTGTTATAACTGGACTTTTTTCCCGGGGATGTTCACCGGAAGGGACAATGGGTTCTGGAAAAAACTGGTATGAATACCAGGGGGGACCAGAGCGAAATCAATACTCTGAACTCAGGCAGATAACGCCCCGAAATGTGGACAAGCTGGAGGTTGCATGGGAATATCACACACAGGATACCGGGCAGGTTCAGACCAATCCCGTCATCGTAAATGACACTCTTTACGGGATGACGGCTACGGTACAGCCGTTTGCTCTTAATGCGGCTACAGGACAGGAATATTGGCGAAAGAGGGGGGAAGGACCTCCCCGATTAAACAGCAGCCGCGGACTGGTCTACTGGGAAGAGGGTAATGACAAACGAATTCTATATACACACGGAGAATGGCTCTACGCGCTTGATGCCGCTACCGGCAACGCGATTCCGGCTTTTGGTGACAGCGGACGGGTGAGCCTGAAGGCCGGTTTGGAGCGGGAAGCCCAGGATAAAATGGTGATGTCAACCACGCCGGGTACGGTTTACCGGGATCTTGTTGTCATGCCGTTGCGGGTTTCAGAGGGACCCGGGGCCGCAAAGGGTCATATACAGGCGTTTAATATTAAAACCGGTGAGTTGGAGTGGATATTTCACACGATCCCCAAACCGGGCGAATTTGGGTATGAAACATGGCCGAAAAATGCCTATGAAAATCCCGCAATCGGGGGAGCCAACAACTGGGCAGGCATGGCCGTAGACCGCCGGCGCGGCATCGTTTATGTACCTACGGGATCAGCGTCGTATGATTTTTACGGGGGCAACCGAAAGGGCAAAAATCTTTTTGCCAATTCACTGCTGGCCCTGGATGCCGAAACCGGGGAGCGGATCTGGCACTACCAGTTTGTACATCATGACATACTGGATCGGGATCTGCCCGCCCCACCCAACCTGTTGACCGTTACCCGGGGTGGTAAAGAGATCGATGCGGTGGCACAGACAACAAAACAGGGTTTTGTGTTCCTGTTTGACCGGGAGACCGGTGAGCCGTTGTTCCCGATCGAAGAGCGTCCGGTCCCTGAATCGTACGTAGGGGGAGAGCACACCTGGCCTACTCAGCCGTTTCCGACCAGGCCCGCTCCCTATGCCCGGCAGACGCTGACCCCGGACGATATCAGCCCCTATGCCGAGAATCGTGAAGAGTTAAGGGAAACGGTGCGCAACAGTCGTTTCGAAGGACCGTTTACGCCGTTGAGTGCGCAGGGAACCATCGTCTTCCCGGGGCTGGACGGCGGGGCCGAATGGGGAGGCGCTGCCGCAGATCCCCAAGGCATCCTGTATGTAAACAGCAACCAGATGGCGTGGCATATCCGCATTAGCCCGGCGATCCCTGAAGAGGAACTGCAAAAGATGAGCCCCGGTAAACGCCTGTATACCACAAATTGTACAACGTGTCACGGTCCCGACCGTTCCGGAAACCCCGCCAGTGGGTTTCCGGCGCTAACAGGGCTGGACAATACCCGTTCCAAAGAGTACGTGGAAAATATTATTACAGGCGGAAAAGGCATGATGCCTGCCTTTGGGAGCCAGTTGTCTGATCCGGAAACCGAGGCGTTGATAGCTTATTTATTCAATGAAGAACAGCTGTCCAACAGTAGCGGGGAACCGGTCCCGGATCAACCGGATACCGCCCGCCCGGAGGTTCCCTACCAGATTTCAGGGTACACCAGGTTTGTCGACAGCAATGGATATCCAGCGATAAGCCCGCCCTGGGGCACCCTGAATGCGATTGACCTGAATTCCGGAGAATACCTGTGGAAAGTAACGCTGGGCGACCATACCGGGTTGCGGGATGAGGGGGATCCCAAAACCGGGACGCAAAACTATGGGGGGCCTGTTGTGACGGCCAGCGGCCTGCTGTTTATTGCCGGTACCAGCGACGGGAAGTTCAGGGCTTTTGACAAGGAGACCGGTGAACTGCTGTGGGAGACGACGCTTCCTGCAGCCGCCTTTGCCACCCCCAGTACCTATGAAGTCGATGGTAAGCAGTATATCGTGGTGGCATGCGGGGGAACAAAGCTGGGTACGCCGGGTGGGGACAGTTATGTAGCGTTTGCGCTGCCGGAATGACTTGGTTTCTGGTGCCATGTCAACGATGAAGATTCAGATTTACCGGAAAGCAGATGACACGGATGCTGCAAACCACCACGGAATAATAGTTATAACAGTGTTTCTGCATGAACGATCTCCGTAGATCAGCCTGATCGGTGTTTATCTGCGTCCGATCAGGAACAGACCGCGAGGGTTTGACACGATATCAGTGTGGGAGAGGGAAGGAGATTATCATGTTCAAAAGCTGAGAGAGAGATTGAACGAGGGCTGAAAGCCTATATCATAGACATCGACAGGTACCGTTCTGAACCGATTCTGTGCGGCCTCCCGGTCCAGCACAAAGGCCAGTTCCCGATACCAGGTGTTGCTGCGGTCAAAAAGATTAAAGATGGATAGCGAGCCGTTCAGCTCTCCAAAAGAGAGGGAGCGTTTATACTCAAGAGTAACATCTGTTCGCTGGTAATGGTCCAGCCGCTGAGCATTGGCGGCGCCGAATGTAGCCAGCCGGTTGGGGACGCCGCTGGCATACATCCAGCTCAGGTAGAGAAACACGCCGGGTGTAAGCTTACCGTCTAGTGTAATACCATAGCGATACGTTCGGTCCCAGTCCGCAAAAAATGGATCGCCATCATTAATCACCGGGTTTGAGAGGAGCATCTCCGAGATTGTAAATGTTTGGGTTATGCCCCACTGCCCGCTGTTGGCTTTTGCCAGGAATTCCACGCCTTGTCCTTTGCCGCTGTTGTCGATGTACCAGGGGGCGTTGTTAAAAGTGTTGGTCAGGGACAATGCGTTTATTTCGTGGAGACGTACATGGTCAAACTGCTTGTAATATCCCTCAATTTGTGCATTTAGCCAGTGGTTCGGTTCCAGGTAGAGTCCTGCCGAGTAGTATTCAACGCCTGTGGGCGGCTGGTCGGAATTGGCCATAATCCAGATGTCAGATGTAACAGTGTTGCTGAGTGAGATTTTGTTGAGGAACTGGAAGTTTCGACTGTATCCGCCACCCACGGAAACCGCTGACTGTGGGAATAGTCGTAATTTCAGGCGCGGAGACCACCTCAGGTATTCGCCGTTACTGTAGTAATGCAGCCGGGTTCCACCCGATATGTCGGCCCAGTCAATGCCGGTATAGTCGAGCTGTGCATAGAGATCAATTTTGTGCGACTTCATGGAGGTGAAAAAGCCGGGCCGGTTGAAAGAATCCTCAAAATATTCTCCCAGGTAATAATGGTATGATATTCCGGCCGTCAACTGCCAGGGCTCGAAATGCAGATCGAGCTGCTGTTCGGCTTTCAGTTCGTTGAGGATGCTCCGGTTCTCAAAAGGGAATGTAAACAGCTGAAACGTGTCGTTATCCTGGTTGATCCGGGTATAGCTGAAATCGTCTTTTGAAAATTCCGATTGATAAATGCTGAATCCTGCCGTTGAGTGGATGTATAGTGATTCTGATAGCTGATCCTGGTATTGCACGCTGGAGGTACCGTTACTCCAGTCGTTGGTGGTTGCCACATCCCGGAATTCGATATTCTGGGAGGCGGACCGAAAGGTTCGATACAGGCGTTCGGCCTCCTGGCTGGTACGATCTCCTCCAAAATATCCGCTGAATATCAGACGGCTGCCGTCCTGATTTTCGACATACAGTTTGCCGTGCAGATCAAAGAAATGGGCGTCTGTCTTTCCGGGCTGAACAAGCCGGGTCTCGATGTTGACCAGGTTCTCATCCAATATCTCGCGGGATCGATTCACATTGAGTCCCCACTGTACCAGTTTCGAATTGTTGAGCCAGTCTACCGCATTCAGGTACGAACTGCGTCCCGAAACCATCCAGCTGCTGTTTCCCTTGCGCAGGGGGCCCTCCATTGTAAGCCTGTACGAGGTGTTGCTGGCCCCGACAGATGCTGAAAAGTTGTTGAGTGAGCCTGTCTGTGTAACCATTGAAAGGGTGCCGCCGGGTGGAGCCGGGTACTGGGCCGGGGCGATATCATAGTAAAATGCGCTGCGTTGCAGCACATCGGCGTTAAAGCTGTCCAACAGCCCGAAAAGGTGACTCTGATTAAACACTGTAAGACCGTCGATAAGCAGGTGGAAACCGTCGGCAGGGCTACCCCGTATGTGCATATCTCCGCTGAGGGCGGGGGAAAGGGAGGTGGAGGGGAGCACCTGGAGCGCCCGGATGGAGTTGGAGCTGCCCAGCGGACTGAAGGTACCGATATCAACCAGGCCGGATTCATTTTGATCCAGCTGCCCGTAATAGCTCGTACCGGTAACGACCAGCTCGTTACCGTCTATACGCTGGGGGTCCAGGCGAAAAGTGACCTCCTCAAGGGACCGGGCGGAGAGATCCAGCCGGACTGTTTCGGGGAGATATCCGACGTAGGAAGAAGTTAACTCCAGTTTGGATCCACCGGAGGGATAATTCAGCTGAAAACGCCCGCTGCTGTTGGCGCTTTTCCGCCGGGTTTGGCCCTCCTGCTGCCAGGTGATTGTGGCAAACGGCAGGCGCTCACCCGTCGCGGCATCCACTACCTGTCCGCTTATTGTGATGGACATGGACTCCTGTCCGGGCGCTGATGGTTCCTGCTTTATAATTATGACCTGGTTGTAGGCACTGTCTACCCTGATTTCCAGGTTGTGAGGCTGAAGTACCTGGCGGAGCTCTTCGAATGAAGGGGACGGCTTTGTGGAAAAATCAAGGTGAATGCCCGAAACCAGGGCTTCACGATACAGAAATCGAAATCCGGTCTCTTCCTGGATTTGCCGGAGAATTTCCGGAAGGGGACGTTGCCCGGAGGCAGACTGGGCGACTCCCTCCGCAAGGGTAAGAGAAAAATGAGTTGCCGTCAACAGGCAAAGAAACAGAACCCGCAATTGGATCATGTGATTGGTTCGATATCTACTCTCGGTTAGTTATAAAGGCGTAGGACCGTTCACCCGTCTGCCGGAATCGGCCGTCCAGTGTTTGTCCCAGGTACGCAAGGGTTTTTTCTCGATCTTCAAGGGAAAGCGACCCGCTGAGATACATCTCCGTCACATTTTGCGGGGCGGAGATGGTGATCCCGAAATGTTGTTCAATCTCGTCAAATATACGCTTGGCAGACCTGTTCTCAAAGACCAGCTCGTTGCGCAGCCAGTCAGTAAACTCTGATGCGGAGCCCTCAGTGAGCACGGGATTTGCCTGATACTGGTTCAATACGGCGGCTTGTCCTGGTTCAAGAACCAGGGCATCCGTTTTTGAGGACCCCTCAAAACGAACGGTTCCCTCTTCCAGGAATACCTGGGTACGGTTTCCCCAGCTGCTTACAGTAAACCTGGTGCCGAGCACATCTACGCGTCCTCTTCCAGCTGCAACGGCAAACGTGCGCGAGGGATCTGTGATGACTTCAAAATATCCTTCGCCCGAAAGTTGGTAAAGAAGCTGGTCGTCGGTCTCGGAGACAGAAAAGAGCCTGGAATGCGGACGAAGCGTAACTTCGGAACCGTCAGGAAGTTGCACGGTTTCAACTGCGGAGGCCGACTCCGCAACCAGTTGAGGTTCCTGTAAGAACTGTAAATACAGGATTCCTGACAGGGCAGCCACCAGGATCGCCGCGGCCGCGGCCCAGCGCACCGCCGGCATGGAGAATATGCGGGCAGCGGGAGCCGGACCGCTGCGGGTTGTTGCCTGGTGGATTCGATTCCAAAGAGTCTCGCTGTCAATCGGTTCCCGGGCCAGCGATCGATGTTGCCGCTTGCGGTAGGCCGCCAGTTCGCGAATGAGCGGATCATCCACTGATTCCAGCGACTGCCCGTGCTCCAGCAGATCTCCTATTTGACGGGCCAGCTCGAGATCCGGATCGTTATGTGATAGCTGATCGTCCATGATCTTTTATTGGGAGTTCAATTGGATGTTAATCGTCATTGTCGTCATCATCACTGTTCTCGTCCTCGGTTTCGAAAGAGATCTCGAGAGCACGAAGGTTGGCCTCACTCGTATCGGCGGGTACGACAGCTTCTCCTTCCGCTACCACTGCAACGCCCCGGGCCAGGGCGTCACTGACCTCCTGGAGTGAGCGGTAATCGCTGTCATCGTCAACAACGGTCTGGCTGTTAACCCTGACGATGACCTCTCCCGCGAGGGTTACGGTATTCAAGCCAAGGTTGACGGAGGTAACGCGGGCTTCAAATTCGTGACTGCCATCTTCACCGATGTCATCGCCATCATCTTCTCGTTCAAATTCGACTTCAGTGGCAAGAAAGCGGTTTCCTTCGCGGTATCCCTCTCCTTCGGCCCATACTTCAGTACCATTTTGCAGCGCATTCCGAACCTGGCGGAGGGAACGGTAGTCATCATCAAATTCAGTCTGGTCGTTGACAAAAACTTCACGTCCGCTGCGCAGGGTAAACGACCGGCGCTCCTCGTTCACCGAAGTTACACGTCCTTCAAATTCACGATCCACGTCCTTTACGTCGCCGTCATCCAGGTTTACATGGAATATCTTCAGGAAATTCTGGAAACGCAGCAGGGCCGTTCCATCCCCGTTCATCTCGATGGTGCCGGTGAGGGTCTGCGTATCTCCATTTCCATCGGTATTCTTTTCGATACTCATCTCCCAGGTCAGGGTCCCCGTCACTCCTTGCCGGAGTTCCCGGCCGGCCACCGCTTTGTCGATCTCGATATTCAGGAAGTTGATTTCAAGCTGGTATCCCCGTTCGGTAACGGGTCTACCAGCCCGTTCCGTTCTGAATGTTCCACTCCCGTTGTGGACCCCGTCGATCCGCAGGGTGGACGACGCCGAAGAGACGCCGCTGATGATCAATGTGTCGGTACGGAGAAAAGACGAGGTTTTGGAGGGGGTTTCTGTTGACCCCTGCCGGTAGCTGTTGAAGTCGATCGACTCAATGCGCTCTCGCTCCTGCCGGGGTAGCTCTACAAAATTTCCGTTGTTGTCTCTGAAAATATATTTGAGCGTATCGGTAACCGTCTTGCTGAACAGCGGCCGGTCAACCGATCGGGTGAATGATATTGTATGTATTCCGGTGGCAGCATCGTATGAATAGCTGTAATTCGACTCATTGCCCCGTCCGCTGTCGTCATTTTGGAGGGATGAGCCATTGGCTTTCGGTCTCGTTCCATCCGTCACAAATCCATCAGCAGACATGGTTGTCAGGGCATCGTTCAGGCTTAGCATCAAGCCGCTGTTGTCAGAGGAGAGTGATTCTCCCAAAATCTGGCTGGCCGCTTGCAGGTCTTCCTGGGTGACAGAGTCGTTAATTTCATCATCCAGTCCGTCGAGCGTGCAGCTTGCTGCGAACACCAGAAGAAGCACGAGCAGAACAGGGATGGTGTGATGAAGGCAGAAGTTTGATTTTGAAGTATTCATAATTGCATTGGTTAATCAGTCAGTAATTGATTCCGGATAAATATGGGTTTCTACCCGTAATACACGCGGTGGCGGGGGATACCCCCAACCCGGATTCATATATATTGTTGAAGCGCTTTCCTCATATCCCTGAGGGCCAATCCCATGTGATTTTCGATCGTTTTTACGCTCAGATCCAGTGCGTCAGCCACCTCTTTATAGGTCAGCTGTTGCATGAAGCAGAGTTCGAAGACCTGGCTGCGCCGTTCCGGCATGGCAGCGATTGCGGCGGAGATCGCTACATTCAGCTCCTTGGCTCGGGCCTCGTCTTCGGGGGTATGTTTGGTCTGTTTCGTGGGAATCGGTTGTGAGCCGTCAAATTTTTTGTGATCCCGCACATGGTTCAGCATCCGGGTGTATGAAATTTTAAACAGGTAGGCGCGCAGGGATTTTGCAGGATCGATGGTATCGCGATGTTCCCAGATATAGACAAACGCCTGCTGGATGAGATCCTTTGTGGTTGCTGAATCGATGTTTTTACTGCGCAGAAACCGGAACAGCGACTGGTGATGCGCCTCGTAAAACGATCTGAATGCATCGTGGTCGCCCTGCCTGATCCGGGCGGCCAGCCCAGCCTGGTCCAGCTCTTCTACCGGAGACGTGGCCAATGCAACCAGGATAAGCTGAATAAGAGCGGGATCTGCCATCTGCTATCGACTGATATTTTTGGTTTTAAAAGTTCTCCTTTACTGTCCGCAAGTTAAGTAAAAGAGGGCTTTGCAAAACCGTTATTTTGGCCAATATCGTCATTTTCGCGGATTCGAAACCCTCATTTTTGGGATATAAACTGCGGTTCCGCATCCGATTAGGGGTTGATCTTGACCAACACTCCTGGTTTTTCAAAGCCCTCTAACATGGTGTAGCCAGGCTTTGGATATAGCGGATTTTGTAAAACCATTATGTTTCGTAAACCCGGTTGGTTGCGCATTAAACGCTCCATTTATAGCCTGTAATTTTGTTTCGAATTTGTCCCGATGCCCGGCATTAAACCTGGAGGAGATCTCCTGCGAGAAGCCGGGTTGTACAAAATAAACAGGAGCCCTGACGAAGCGGGACTCCTGTCCGGGTTGGTATGCCGGAGTTGTCGATGATATTTCCTGGTGAAGTTACTGTGATGAGATTAATTCGTGCAGTAGTTAGGTGTGCATATTTTGCCTTCATGCCGAATTTAAAATACTTAGACGCAACTTGTACTTTGCGAACCTAATAACAACGACACTAGTCATCATCGTCATCGTCTTCATCCTGATCCTCATCATTGTCGTCGTCATCATCGATATCATCGTCGTCCTCTTCTTCACTTTCCGCTTCAAAGGATCGTTCAATATTGGCATCAATTTTCTCTCGGTTTGACGGATCCGTCGGATCCAGCGAGTTGCCGCTCTGTGAGTCTGCAAACCAGATGGCGGGATCAATACTGATGTTGACTGCAAAGGAGGCGCTGTTTTCGGTGATCTCCAGCGGGGGATTCAGTTCAAGTTCGATTTCAAAATCCTCTTCTGAGCGGTAGGTAAAAGCTTCACCGTTGTATACCCCTTTAATTACGATAGAGTACGTTCTGTCATTGTCATAAAAGTCGGGATCGTTTACTTCCTGTACGTCATCATCGTTTTCAATCTCCAGTTCAAACTCTTCGTACACTCCCTCGGGCACGGTTTTGGAAGTCAGCTGGAATTCACTGCCATCCAGCGGCAGGTTGACCACAAGGTCTTCGGCTTCAAAATCAAGCGTGTCACCAGCAATCGCACTTTCCAGTTCCAGCTCCTCTACCAAAAATTTTATTTCAGTGAGGGTGTCGACAGAAAGTGTTGTGGGTGATGTTGCGGATGTTACCTTCGCCTTGGGGGTCGGCTGAAGCTTCATGTTGACGGCCACTTCTTTTGGACCGTCGGCACTGGTGCCGCCAACGTCACAGCCGGTAACTATAAGTAATAAGCCGGCGGTTACTGTTAACAGGGCCAATAGTTTTGGAACGTTCATGGGTAAGTACCTCAACATTGGGTTTTGTGAAAGATTGCTCGGGATGAGTCCCATTTTCACTTGCAATACACACTAACCGGAGGGGTACCCCTAATGAAGTCTGATTTTTTTTCAGCCAGGCGGGAATGGGTCAAGCGGTGGGCTCTTTTTCATCTTCGCGGTTGGCGTCAATAGCCTCTAAGATCTTTTTATAAAGATCGCGAAACTGCTCTTTTTCCTCTTCGGATATCGTTTCTAATTCTTCTTCCATGATCGACTCTCTTTATGTTTAGATGTTATTGACAAATCGGTGCAGGATCTCCGACTGCGTTCCAAAAGTCTCCTGCAGGAAAACATGATGGAATTGTGGACCTGCTTGCCGGGGGTTTTGCCTGCCTGCTGTAGATAATATTCAATTTGCAGAAGTTGAAAGGTACGAAATCACAGGAGCTTTTATTGTTAAATAATTTTTAAATCCTTCTCGTTGTGAGTGAGCGCTTTTGTCTCACTGGGTTTGAGATTCTGCATAAGGATATTGTTAGCGAAAATGGAGTACTAATGTTCCCCTAAAGCTCAAAATTCCCGGGCTGCTTTTAACGGTCGTTCCATGTAAGAACGGAGTATATCCGTCTCCTCTTGTGGGGAGACGCTCAACTTCAGCCGTTCCTGAAGTTGAGCCAGGGGGCTGCAAATCGCTGAGCGGACTCTTCCAGCTTAGTTGAACACCTTCTCCCAGATTCCGCAAAAACACGGATTTTGGCACTATCCTTAAGGAGGGAGATTATCTTGATGTTTTTTGGTTATCCTGAATTACGCAATTTCTATAGATCGAGAAAGGGCCTGTTAATTTATGTGTTTATATGCACAGTTGTCCGGTGAAAAAATTGGGAAAAAGGCTGATAAAAACAGGTTAGAGCGCATAGCGATGCAACTGATTCGGCCCTGCCTTGAAAATATGTTTGCAGGAGTGATAAATTGACAGCGAGAACAACCATGAAGTCGATAAAAGGAACAAACACGCGGGATCGAGATCTGAAGGCAAATCACAAGTTAGAGATTGGATCAAGCAGGGGCAGTGTCTCCCTTGCGGGAGAAGGCGAAAAAAAAATAGCCTGCCCTAAAGGCAGGCTATTTAAATAATCGGCCTGAAAAGCGTTCTGTCCTTAGTTGCCTTGCGGCATTCCCGGTACGCCCTGGCCTTGACCTTGCATCCGCTCCTGCAGTTTTGATCGTATCTGCTTTTGCAGTTCGGGATCCTGCTGGACGGCCCTGTTGATTTCCTGGAATCGCTGCATCTCCATACCGGTCTCTTCTACGGCCGAGGCTATTTGATTTTGAATCTCTTTTTGGGCTTCCTGCATAGCTTCAGAAGCACTCTCGAACTTCTCTATATCTTCTTGGCTGGCTCCACTCTCTTCGGGCGACTCTCCCATCTGTGTCGATTTTGCGATCTGCTGATAGGTTTCAACGTCAAGCCCTTCTTCCTTGATAATTCCCACCATCTGCTGCTGCGCTTTCATCTGAATCTGCTGGGCATTCATGATGGCGTCCGCAAATGTACCCACTTCCTCATCAGAAAGATCAACCTCCGGAGCCTGCTGCTGCATTGCACCCATTGGGCCGGGTTGCTGCGATTGTTGCCCGGATTGCGGCTGCGATGATTCGGGCGGTGTCTGCTCGGGAGTATCATTTTGACATCCCAGGAGAGATATTGCCAGTACAATTGATGCTAAATATTTCGGAAAAATAGTCATTATTACCTTTATGAAGATTAAATTTAACGTATATCGTTATACATAATGAATCGACCAACGAGAGGTTGTGCGTATTATTCCCCACGGTATCGGGATATTTACTTTTTAATACCTCGTTGTAAAATCAAGCAAATATTTTCGGTTAAACTGAATTGGGTGGCCGGTCAACATTCTGATTATTCAACAGTGGCTTAAGATCGGGAGTCTGACTGTTGGTGTGCTCGTTTCTCCGCAATCCCAAACAGGTCCCGGATAATGGCGATATTTTCAGGGATCTTTGCAGAACCCACTATTTTGTTGAGAGGTGGTTGCACCACCGACTTTATTGACCTTGCAAACGGAAGTACAACTTCCTCAAAACGAGGAAATGAGGGTTTTGCAAAGTCATCTTTCAGTAAAAAGCTGCGGCAGTACCCCGGTTGAGTGCTGTTTTACAACAGGTTTACCACTCTCAGAAAGGATGTTTCCTAAAACGGGACATCGTCATCCAGGTTGTCCATGTCAATGGTGGGCTCCTGGTCATTAAAAGGTACATCATCCTCCGGAGGACCTCCTGGATTTCCACCTTGTCCCCGTTCAATTTTCCACGCTTTAACATCGGTATACCAGCGGCCGTTGTACTCGCGACTCTGGATATCGATATGTGCGGTGATCGTTTCGCCTTCCTGCACGTTAAACTGGTCGATATTGTCGCCCCACTGGGTGATACAAACTTTTTTGGGATACTGGTCCTGCGTTTCCAGGATGAACTCCTGCTTGCGCCAGGGACCATTTTTACTGGTTCCCGACTCCTCTTCCAACACTTGTACTACCTTGCCTTCAATCTGCAAATCCATAATAAATGATAATCTGAATATTCAATGTTCCATATTTGGTTCAGGATATGGATGCCTGGGATTTATATCAATAAAAAGTTGGAGTGTTGACCGGGAAAATTTACGCCTGCTCCCGGTCCGGTACGATCGAGATCTTATCCAGGGAAAGTCCCTTCATGACGGCATCATAATTGGTGATATCGGTCGGGATGATAACTTCATTTTCCTCATCCGAAAGCTTGGCCAGCTGGTCAATATATTTTTCGGCCAGCCGCATCTGCATTGCCTCCTTGCCTTTTTGCGTATTCAGGGCTTTGGCGATCGCTTCGATCGAAGTGGCCGTTGCCTCCGCCAGTTCTTCAATCTCCCGGGCCACCCCTTCCGCCTCGTTGATTCGCCGCTGCATTTCGCCCTCGGAGACGTTGATGACCTCCCGCTTCACGCCTTCGGCATCGTTGATGGATGATTCCATGACGCCTTCAGAATGGGCTATCGTGGCGCGTCGTTCTCTTTCGGCGGTCATCTGCCGCTCCATCGCCCGCTGGATCGTGCGGGGCGTTACAATATTTTTTATTTCGTAGCGGTGCACGCGGATGCCCCATGACTTTTCCATCTCGCTAAGCACTTCCACCACCTCTTTGTTGATCAGGGCGCGCTCTTCGAACGTGTCGTCGAGGTCCATCGTGCCGATGACCGAGCGGGTCGTGGTTTGCGCCAGTTGAACCGAGGCGAAACGGTAGTCGGTGACCCCGTAGCTGGCGTTGACCGGGTCGATGACGCTCAGGTAGATCACCCCGTCCACTTCCACCTTAACATTGTCTTTGGTGAAGCACTCCTGGGGTTCCACCTCGATCGTTTCCTCCCGCAGATCCTGCCGGTATTTCACCTGGTCCAGGAACGGAATGAGGGCGTGAAAACCGGGTCCCAGTGTCTTCTGGTACCGGCCGAGCCGTTCCACAATGTAGGCTTTTTGCGTGGGAACCAGTTGAATCGACTGGATAAATTTGTAGAGGATGTAAATTGCGAGTATTCCGAGTACTACTTTGCTGATCGTCTCTATCATTGCAGGTCTCCTGTTGATCTGGAATTGGGCTGGGTGTGGTCGCTCACTTTTTCTACGCCTTCAAAAAAGGTTTTAAGGTTGGCGGTTTCGGTGGGGAGCACCGAGATGTTGGCTCCTTCCATGACCTTGCCAAGCTGATCAATAAACTGTTCGGTCAGCCGCGTTTTAACGGCCAGCGGTCCGCCGGGCTGTTCAATCGCCTCGGCAATGCGGCCCAGGCCCTTGGCGGTGGCGTTGGCAATCAGTTCCATCTCCCGGGCTTTTCCCCTGGCCTCGTTGATCCGTTTCTGGCGGTTCGCCTCGGAGAGCAGGATCGCCGACTGCCGCTCGCCCTGCGACTCGTTGATGCGGGCATCACGGGTTCCGGTTGATTCCGTGATTTCGGCGCGCTTGTCGCGTTCGGCCTCCATCTGCTTTTCCAGGGTGTTGATGACGTCGCTGGAGGGACGAATATTTTTAATTTCGTACCGCATCACCTTGATGCCCCACGGATCGGAGGCCTTGTCGATCTCGCGGACAATATTTTCGTTCATCTGCTCGCGCTCCGAGAACGTCTCGTCCAGCGTAATCTTCCCGATTTCGCTCCGCATGGTGGTCTGTGCCAGGTTTACGGCCGCCGGGCGGTAATCGCTGATCCCGTAACTGGCTTTGTAGGAATCCATCACCTTGATGTACACCAGCCCGTCCACTTCCACCTCGATGTTGTCTTTGGTGATACAGGTTTGGCTGGGAACGTCGATCACCTGCTCGCGCATCTCCTGCCGGTAGGCGGGGCGATCCACAAAGGGGATCAGGAAGTGAAAGCCCGGCTTGAGCGTCTCATGGTATTTGCCGAGGCGTTCTTTGATGACCTCTTCCCGCATTTCCACCACCATAAAAACCTTGGTGACGATAAACACGCCGATGAGGATCAGAATCAATAAAAAAGTCCACATGGTATTTCCTCAATGATTTGTGATTTTAGTCAAAATGTAATTTGAACGGCTTAAAACCCTCTCGATGATGGTAAAAGCCGTAAAGTTACAGGTGAAAAAGGATATTTTTGTGTAAAATATTCGACGTACCTCCACAGGCTGGGCAAGTCCCGAAATGAGCCTACGACATATTCCCATCCTGGATCTCGTCAAGTGGTTCCACAATCCAGGTGACGTTGTCCCTGAACTTGATTCGCGCTTTCTGGCCTTTGTGTAGCTTTCCCTCCAGTGTTCGCGCCTGCCAGGAGATGCCCTGGTAGCGGATTCGCCCGGAGTTGTCATCGGGATTGACCGGCTCGACGACCTCCACCACTTCGTCGATCGCTTCAAAATCCTCGTCGGCCAGCTTGAATGAACTTTCTCCACCCCAGTATTTCTTCATTACCGGCCGCATCAGTAAAATTAACCCGATAGAGGACAGGAGCCATGCCAGTACTGCCGTGGTTGGTTCCGTTAAAAAGCCCAGCAGGCGAAGCCCGCCGACCAGTATCCCGCTCAATCCGAGAAAGAAAGAGACCCCGCCGGGAACCACCATCTCGATAACCATCAGGAGCACTCCCCCGATCATAAAAATCCAGGTCAGCAGTTCTCCATCCATATTGCGTTGGTTTTAAGGTTTAGTAAACTCTTAGAAAATGTTATAAAAAATAAATCAATAATCGACCCGAATTTTATTTTTCTATGGGGATCAGAAAGTGATTTCCTCCTACATTAAAAAATATTAATGCCTGGTGAGTGTAACAGGTGGTTTCGCCGGGACTCTTGTCCTGTTGAGTCAGCAAAATTGAAAAATCTGCAAAGAGAATCATGAAGAGGAATATACTTATTGTTGAGGACGAGATGATCATCGCCCTGATGCTTGAGAAGATGGTCCTGAAAAATGGCCACAATGTCGTAGCCAAAGTGACCACGGGGGAAGCGGCGGTAGAGGCCACCAAGCGGCACAAGCCCGATCTGATATTAATGGATATCCGGCTGGACGGGCAGATCGATGGGATAGATGCTATGCAGGCGATCAACAGTGAAAATCCAACGCCCGTTATTTTTGTGACCGGAAATTCGGATGAAATCTATAAAAACCGGATTAAACGGGTGAAATACCTGGATTTTCTTACAAAACCGGTCTCCTATCAGGAGTTGAGCAGGTCGCTTGATATGGCCTCATAGCAGGATTGTTTGCAGTAAATAGATCAACAAGCGATAGCAACAGTAGTTTTTATCGAGAGGAACATAAGGCGTTATATACCATTAAAGGTAGGTGTAAACGCCAATGTTCAAAAAAATATCGGAATAATGAAGAGACTGCTGTTGCCACTCTTTGTATTGTCATTTTTAACGGTGCCGTTATTAACCCAGGCTCAATCCACAAGTTCAGACAGGGCCGCTATTAAAAATACAATCGGCTTTGGGCCGCGCTTGGGATATTACAAGGCGGCTGACGCTGATCAAGGTAATTTGTACGGTGGAGTTCAAACACGCCTTCGCCTGGGACCCGTACTGGGCATTGAGGGGTCCGTAGAGTACCGGGCGGGTCAAACCTATGAGTTTGCGGGGCAACAACTCCAAACCAAGTTTGTTCCCGTAACCGGGTCATTGATGTTTTTCGCCCCGGTAAGCAAAAATTTTGCTCCCTATGGACTGGCGGGAATAGGAGCCTACTACACGATTTACGATGCCGAAGGCCCTTTAACGGATGAGAACGACAACGAGTTTAATTTCGGCTATCACCTGGGCTTGGGTCTCGAGTTGCCAATCAATTCCAATGCCGCCCTGAACGCCGATTACAGGCATATGTTTTTGAATCCGGATAAAAACGAACAGAACTTCGATGATGCCGATTTTAGTGGTAACGTATTTACTGTCGGACTGATGTTTTATCTCTGAGAGACCTTTGCAAAGCCTGATGCCTGGTGATCCTTATTTGGGATATAAAGCGGGAGTACAACTCTCCCCGAACGGTATTCATTGTTCATAAAAGCCCTCTTTTGAGCTAAAACCATTGAACTCGATCCGCTGGAAAACGCGGATCTCACCCGGCTTTGGTTTCTTAACGCACTGGCTGCGGTCACTGTACCGACAAAAATTTCTAAGGCCGGTAGACAACATCTTCTCGTACTTGTTTTACTACATTCCATAACCCGAGTTTACGTTAAAATTGATTTCCTGTCTCTTTTAAGCCCCGCTCTGCGGGGCTTTTTGTTTGTAAATAATTTTGTTTATTTATCGGGCATCAGCTTCTGAAAAGTTGAAGTTATCCAACTGATAGTGCCACATTTAAATGGAGAAATGATGCCCGAGATTAAACTTCCCGAAGTAGAACTAAATATTTACAGCCCACGCGATCCTGTAGAAGTTCCGGTGGTGGAAAACTGGATCTGCACCAAGGAGGCCAGTCCCAATTATGTACGCCACCTCACGTTTGACATCTCAGGAACCGAACTGGAGGGAAGGATACGCGTGGGCCAGTCGATCGGAATTTTACCTCCGGGAGAGGATGAAAACGGGCGCCCCCACAAGTTGAGGCTCTATTCGGTTTCTTCACCAACGGAGGGGGAGCGCGGGGAAGCACGGTTCGTATCAACCACGGTAAAACGAACAATCGAGGAGTGGGATGACAACAGCCTGTATCTGGGCATCTGCTCCAATTACCTGGCAGACCTTTCGCCCGGAGATACTGTTAAAATGACCGGCCCGAGTGGCCGCCGGTTTTTACTCCCTGAAAATGCCACCGATTTTAATTATATCTTTTTTGCGACCGGCACCGGTATCGCGCCTTTTCGTGGCATGGTGATGGAACTGCTGGATTCGGGCCTTGAGAATGATATTGTGCTGATATTCGGCTGCCCGTATCGTACGGACCTGCTGTATGCGGATTATTTTGAACCCCTCGACAACAAATACCCGAATTTTACCTATCTGCCCTACGTATCACGCGAAGATCGCCGGGCGGATGGCACCAAACGCTATGTGCAAACCTGCCTTTGGGATGATGCGGAGCTGCTGGATCCCATTCTTGAAGCAGAAAATACACTGCTGTATATCTGTGGACTCAAGGGAATGGAAGGGGGAATATACCGGGCGCTGGCCAAAAAAGAGCTGCACAGTTATCTGGATCTGAGAGAGGAGGTCATTGGAAAATCTCCGGACGAATGGGATGAAAATAACCTTAAGCGGCATGTCAAGCCGGGGCCGCGTACTTTTGTGGAAGTTTATTAGCCTGATTATTCTCCAACACTCGCATAGGTAGATATCTTATTTGACGTTGACTCAGGAGAAAAATTGCCCCCCAAGGCATCTCAATTGATGAATGTGAGGATTTCCCGGTACTACTTGGAACTCGCTTGCAAAGTTACGGAAGCTTTTTCCCTTTTGGATCAAGCCAAAATAAACACCCCATTCTGTTGGTCATAAATTGTCATTTTGGGCAGGGCCCAGGGTAGATGTATATAACCGTATAAAGTGCAACGTATTTAGAGGGATTAGCGGCAAACCGTGCAACTAATTGCCTTTTTAGTCTTGCTATATACGGTTACAGGGCCGGTTGGCTGTTGTGGGATTTTTGTCGTGGGCAGACTCGATCTTCGAAGCTGCCAAGCATTACGTAAAAATCTTTTTTCAAGGTGGGATACACCAGGTAGCGGAGCTCACACTGCAAGCTGTGGCTCAATACAGAGGGGTCTTGATCCAGATCCCAGGAACGCCCGTTTCTGACTGCTATAACACCCGGTTTTGTGGCAAATCGCTTGTAGAAATCGGTAAATTTTTTATTGAGCTTTTCACTCTTCTCCACCGGCAGGGGATTGGGACCTACCAAGGCCATGTCCCCATTCAAAATATTGATGTAATTCGGCAACTTGTATAAACCGGTGGCCTTCAAAAATTTTCCGATCGGTGTTTTTTGTGAGCTGCCCGGAGACCGCCGCACACGATAAAAAAAGCGTTTCAATTTGGATCCCCGGTACCCGATAAAATGATCTGTCACAAAAATGGGTCTCCCGGAAGTGAGTATAATCAATAACGAAAATATCGGCAGGGTCGCAGCAAAAAGAAGAAATCCCAAAAGCCCGGCCACGGTTTCAAAATATCGCTTGGGGCGCGATTCATTACCCGTCAATTCATGAAAAAAAAGGTCAATCGTCGGCCCTTTTTGATCTTTTTCCGACACAAAATCCAAACTTTTTTCCAAAAGAATTTTTTCTTCAATGGGCAGTTCGGAGTTTAGACGATGCCCGTTCGTCATAAGATTGTTAGGCAATAGTCCGTTTGCAGGCATGGTTCAACTTGGTTTATGAAGTAATAGCGATCGATAATATTAGTGAATATCGTAGATGATATAAGCGTAATTATTTTAGTATACAAGATCATGAAGTTTGTTCACTGTTACAATTAAATAAATATAAGTGAATTTTGAAAAGTATAAATTTTTTAAAAAACAGTAATTTATCTATTAATATCAGTCACTCCTGCTGAGATTATATACTTCATTATTTCGGTGGAATTCTTTTTTACCGGAGTTACCTTGCTTTGTTCCACAAAAAAGAAATTGCCTGAAAAGTTGTAGGAGTGTGGACAGTAGACGGCGACAGCATCGCTGAGTCCAAATTCAGTCAGATCCTCGCTGGTGATAAATCCCAACCGCTTAAGCCCGGTGTCATTGAGCTCAATAAGTACCGGCCGGTTGAATTTTTTCTTCTCCCCGACGAACGCCTCCGTCAGCTCTTTGATCGAGGTATAGATAATTTTGACAAGCGGCAGGCTGGCCAGGAACCGTTCAAAATAGTTGACCAGGGGACGCACAAAGGCGCGGGTGCAGACATAACCCAGCAGGGAAACCCCGAAAAATACGGTAAAAATGCCAAGTCCGGGGATGTCGACGTTGAAAGGCTCGAATATAAGCGTGTTGAGTGAGGCATTGGCCCACCGAACGAGCCCGTAGATAATATATATGGTGGCACCCACCGGGAAAACAAGTAACAAACCGCGAAAAAAGTTGTTGAATAGATTTTTCATGAGTAAAGAATGTTAATTTTAATGTTGGTTCTAATGCGTTTACCAGTTAACAGCTTGTTTTAGCCCGGCTTATTCACGAAATAGTAAAATACGAGGTTAACCCTATGATATTATATGATATATTGAAAGTCACCTGTCGCTCAAATTTGGCTGCAGCTAGTGCTACTTCGTTGCCCCGACAATGGCTTCTCAACGCAGCTCTGCAGGCCTGCTGGTGGCCAGGTGTCGTGCACAACCACTTTTTGGTGAGTAATCCGGTTAATCCACTTGGGTTGAATCCTCCTGCCCTCCATCTCCGGGGAAAACTCATCAAAAGAGGGTTTTGCACCCCCCTCAAGTTCTCGTTCTAAGGGAGTTGAACTCCCGTTAAAAGGGCACTAAGGTCGGTAGTACAACTACCTCCCAACAAAATGGCAGGTTCTGCAAAGGCCCCTAAAAATGGTTCTCTACTGCTTTGTGGGTGGCAATTCATCCAGGATTAAAAAGGCGTTAACTGTGCTGTACCTAAGATATGGTACGGCTCTGAGTTTTATGCCGGCTTTAAAAAATCGCTTGTTTTAAAAACAGTTGAATTGCCGGATGAGTAAAAGGTCATTTTTTACTATTTTCAGTCGCTCCGTAAAATCGCAAATAGTTGGAATATATTTACATGCCCGTTAAAAGTGCATCACAAATCAGAAATGAATTCTTCAAATTTTTCGAGGAGAAAGAGCATATTATTGTAGACAGTGCTCCGGTTGTTCCTCAGGATGATCCCACGCTGCTCTTCACCAATGCCGGGATGAACCAGTTTAAACCTATTTTCATGGGGGAGGAAGAGGGCTACAAAACGGGTGGAAAGGTGTGGAAACGGGCAGCGGATACCCAGCGCTGCATCCGGGTGAGTGGCAAGCACAACGACTTGGAAGAGGTGGGGCACGACACCTACCATCATACGCTGTTTGAGATGTTGGGCAACTGGTCGTTTGGCGACTATTTTAAGCGTGAGGCAATACGCTGGGCGTGGGAGCTGCTGGTGGATGAATGGGGGCTGGAGCCCGACCGCCTGTATGCAACCGTTTTTGAGGGCGATGATAAAGACGGTCTGCCAGTGGACCAGGAGTCTATTGAACTGTGGGAAGAGGAAACCTCAATTGATCCGGACCATATTCTCAAATTCGATAAGAAAGATAACTTCTGGGAGATGGGCGAAACGGGGCCTTGTGGACCCTGTTCCGAGGTGCACGTGGATATTCGTCCCGATGAGGAGCGACAAAAGAAAGATGGGACAGAGCTCGTAAACAGGGATGATCCCCGGGTTATGGAGATCTGGAACCTGGTTTTTATCCAGTTTAACCGGCAGCCGGACGGCTCGCTGGATAAACTGCCCGCCCGGCATGTGGATACGGGTATGGGCTTTGAACGGATAGTAGCTGTGCTGCAGGACAAGCGCTCCAACTACGATACCGACCTTTTTGGCCCGTTACTGGATAAGATCGGGAAACTGGCGGGGGTGACCTACGGCCGTGACCCGGAGATCGATATTGCCATGCGGGTTATCGCCGACCACATCCGGGCGGTATCGTTTGCCATCGCAGACGGGGCTTCTCCCGGCAACGACGGGCGTGGATATGTGGTACGCCGGATCCTGCGGCGCGCCATCCGCTACGGCTGGGATAAGCTGGACCTGAAGGAGCCGTTTTTTCACAAGCTGGTCCCTGTACTGGCGAACCAGTTCGAAGAGGTGTTCCCGGTGTTGATTAAACAGCAGGATTATGTTACCAATGTAATACGCGCGGAAGAAAACAGTTTTCTCAACACGCTGGGGCAGGGGATTGAGCTTTTTAATGAGATGATCGAAAACCGGGAGGTTTTGTCCGGGGAAGACGCCTTCAAGCTGCACGATACCTATGGTTTCCCCATCGACCTGACCGAACTTATGGCCCGCGAACGGGGCGTGGAAGTGGATAAGGAGGGCTTCAACAAACGAATGCAGGAACAGCAAAATCGCGCCCGTGCGGCCGGATCATTTAGTGCAGAGCAAGCCGAAAAAGGTGACTGGCAGCAGGTCATGGATACCGACGAATTTGAATTTGTGGGCTACGACCAGCTTTCAGCGGAGACCGGCATCGTGGCCTACCGGAAAGAGGGCGACCGCTGTGCACTTATTCTAAACAGAACGCCTTTTTATGCGGAAAGTGGCGGCCAGGTGGCCGATACCGGGATCATCAGCAGCGGAGAGGAGCACCTGCGCGTGCTGGATGTGCAGAAAGTACAGGATCGTTTCGTACATTACGTTGACTCGCTGCCCGAGAATCCGGAAGGAACCTGGGAGGCGCTGGTTGATCGCGAACGGCGCCGCGAAATTCGGAAACATCATACCGCCACGCACCTGGTGCACGCTGCGCTCCGCAAAGTGCTGGGTGCGCATGTGGCCCAAAAGGGCTCGCTGGTAGACCCGCAGCACCTGCGTTTCGACTTTTCGCACTATGAGCAGGTGACCCCTGATGAGCTTGAGGAGATCGAGAAACTGGTCAACGACAAGATACAGGAGAATATTCCACGCCAGGAGGAGCGGTCCGTACCCATCGAGGAGGCTAAAGAGCGGGGCGCAATGATGTTGTTTGGCGAAAAATATGGAGAACGGGTCCGTGTAATTACGTTTGATGAGGAATATTCGGTAGAACTCTGCGGGGGCACCCATGCCGAAGCTACCGGCGAACTCGGCTACCTCCGGTTCCTGGGTGAATCGTCTGCCGCGGCCGGCATACGCCGTATTGAGGCGGTGGTGGGACGCCGGGCCGACGACCTGCTCCGGGAGGAGAAAAAGCTTGTCCGCTCCATCCGAAACGAAATCGGGCAAAGCGAGCATCTCGTCAGGGATATCAGGTCGCTGATCGAAGAACGAAAAGCACTCGAAAAAGAGTTGGAACGGTTGAAGAAGCAGCAGAGCTCCGACAAGCTGGACCGGTTGATCCGTGATGCGGAGATTCTCCCCGGGGGTATCAAGCTGGTGACCGGGGAGATCGAGGGTGCGGATATGGATCTGCTCAAGCAGCTTGGATATGAGTCGCTCGAAAAAAGCAAACAATCGACGGTGACCGTTCTGGGGTCCAGAATTGAGGAAGAGGGCAAAGTCTACATCGCGGCGGCGGTGACCGAAGACCTGATCAGGGAAAAGAATTTGAAAGCGGGCGCCCTCGTCGGCGAGCTCGGCAAAATGCTGGGCGGCGGAGGCGGAGGCCAGCCAGGTATAGCCACTGCCGGGGGGCGGGACACCGAGAAATTGCCTCACGTTTTGCAAAATATTGAAAAAGTTATCAGCAGAAATATGGAATAGATTTTTATAGCGCTTTACGTCTGTAATCTTTCATTTTTTTAGGTATATTTTGGCTTCTAAGCACTAGTTAAAACCCCTGTTTATTTTATGGCAAAAGAAAAAAACAAAGAAATTACCTTCACACCATCGGGTACCGGTATTCGTACCAATGGACAAATTGTGCGAAGTACTGAACTCCCGTCTCCAACCCGAAAAAAACATAAGTCACTAGGCCTGTCTGAGCAGGATGTCGTCGATATGTTTGAGCAGATGTATCTGCAGCGCCGGTTTGAAGAGCGTGCCATGCAGATGTATCAAAAGGGGAAATTTGGAGGATTTTTGCATCTCTATATGGGGCAGGAGGCGGTTTCTACCGGAACGGTGTACGCCCTGAATGATGACGACGATATCATAACCGCTTACCGAGATCACGGCTGGGGATTGTGCCGGGGCGTCACCCCCAAAGAGGGCATGGCCGAACTTTATGGCAAGGTGACCGGCTGCTCCAAAGGCAAGGGCGGTTCAATGCATTTTGCCAACGTGGAGAATAATTTCTGGGGCGGCTACGGCATTGTCGGCGGCCACATCCCGATTGGCGGGGGCATCGCTTTTGCCAACAAGTATCGCGATACGGGGCGGGTTACCGCCTGCTTCCTGGGAGACGGCGCTGTTGACCAGGGCGTTCTACACGAAACGCTGAACATGAGCAAGCTTTGGGGACTGCCCTGCATCTATGCGGTGGAAAACAACGGCTATGCCATGGGAACCGCCGTACATCGCCACACCGTGGGCGAAATCCACGAGCGTTCCGAGGCTTATGGCATGAAAAGTGCGGTGATCAACGGAATGGATGTCTTTACGGTCTATGAAAAAATGAAAGAGATCGCTGCAGATATCCGCAAAAATTCCGAACCGTGGTTTGTGGAGATCCGCACCTACCGCTACCGGGGGCACTCAATGTCTGACCCGATGAAATACCGTACAAAGGAGGAGCTGAAAGAGTATGAGGAGCTGGATCCGATTGAACGGATCAAATCCTATTTACTGGACAATGAGCTTGCTGATCAGGACAAGATTGACGAAATCCAGGAGGATATTGAGCAGCGCGTTCTGGATGCGATCGATTTTGCCGAGGAAAGTGAGTTCCCTGACGAAGAGCATCTGTATAAAGATGTTTTTGTAGAAGATGACCATCCGTTCCACAAGTAATCGATTGCGGACATCGTTGGGTGGTGCGCGGCTCGCGAGCTTTTGCGCCGGGAGAAGCCGATCCCCCCAGACCTAACTAAGATATAACACTAAGAATCTAACGTTGAACAATGGCTGAATTACAATTCAGAGAAGCACTACGAGCTGCCATCGATGAAGAGATGGAGCAGGATGAAGATATTTTTGTAATGGGTGAAGAGGTCGCTGAATATGACGGCGCCTACAAGGTGACGGAAGGGCTGCTGGAGAAATACGGTTCCAAGCGGATGATTGACACGCCCATATCTGAGCTCGGTTTTGCGGGTATTGGTGTGGGGGCGGCGATGAATGGCCTTCGCCCCATTGTTGAGTTTATGACCTTCAACTTTGCGGTGCTGGCAGCTGACCAGATCATAAATCACGCTTCCAAAGTTCGGTATATGCTTGGGGGACAGGTCTCGGTTCCGATCGTGTTTCGCGGCCCCAACGCTTCTGCGGGACAGCTCAGCGCTACCCACTCGGTTGCCTATGATGCGATGTATGCCCATTTCCCGGGACTGAAAGTGATTTACACTTCTGAGCCCGCCGACGGAAAGGGACTGCTGAAATCAGCTATCCGGGATAACAATCCGGTGCTTTTTATGGAGTCGGAACAGATGTACGGACTCAAGGGCGAAGTGCCGGAAGATGATGACTTCACCATCCCGATCGGCAAGGCGAAAGTGAAACGCGAGGGAAGCGATGTGACCGTGGTGGCTCATGGGAAGATGTACCACGTAGCCAAACAGGCAGCCCAGCAGATGGAAAAAGAGGGAGTGGATGTGGAGATTATCGATCCCCGCACGGTAAAACCGCTGGATATTGAGACCATTGTAAAGTCGATCCAAAAAACGAACCGGTGTGTCATCGTGGATGAATCTCACCCTTTTGGAGGACTGGCGGCGGAAGTGGGTTACCTGATCCAGCGTGAGGCGTTTGACTACCTGGATGCCCCGGTGTTGCGGGTAACACTGCCGGACACCAGCGCACCCTTTGCCAAGAACCTGTTCGACATGTGGTTGCCGAGTGCCGACCAGGTTATCGATGCGATCAACACAGTAACATACCGCAAATAATTTTTCGGTTTATTTTCCAGGCAGGTGCCAGTCCAGGGATCTGGTAGTTGCTGCTTATCGTCTGCGATGTAAAACTAAACAAAACTATATAATCATTTAAGGTAAAACGATATGGCCATTAAAATTGAGATGCCCAAGCTTAGTGATACGATGGAAGAAGGCGTGATTGCTAAGTGGAATGTCCAGGAAGGGGATAACGTTGAATCCGGCGATATTATAGCTGAAGTGGAAACCGATAAAGCTACGATGGAGGTCGAGGTCTTTGATGCCGGAACAATCCTGAAAATTCTGGCCGATGAGGGAGATGCCGTTCCCCTTGGCGAAGCGATGGCTATTGTCGGGGAGGAAGGGGAAGATATTAGTGAACTCCTGGAGGGCATTGGTGACGGTGGGGGACCATCCGGAGATGTCTCCTCCGAATCGTCAAAAAAAGATAAGGCGTCTGCAGCTGAAGAAGAGGAGGAAAAGGAGTACGATCCATTGTTCAGCGACCTGGAGGAGGAGACTTCCTCGGGTAGTGGCAACGGGAGAATTAAGGCTTCCCCGCTGGCCCGGCGCATTGCCGAAGACAAAGGTATTGAGCTTTCCAACGTGCAGGGTTCAGGACCGGAAGGGCGAATTATCAAGCGCGATATTGAAGAGTATGAGCCGGCAGCTGCCCCGGCAGCAGCTCCCGCCCCTGCAGCCAGCCGGGAGGATGAGGAGATTCGGATCTCTCAAATGCGCAAAACTATTGCACGCCGCCTCTCCGAAAGCAAATTCACCAGTCCCCATTTTTATGAGACGATTGATATCGATGTTGATTCGCTCTTTGAAGCTCGTACCAGAGTTAACGAGGTGAGCGAGCAAAAAATCAGTTTCAACGATATTATTGTCAAAGCCTGCGCGCACGCGCTTCGCAAGCACCCGGATGTAAACAGCTCGTGGATGGAAGAATCCAACAAGATTGTCAAGCACGGGGATGTTCACGTAGCGGTGGCAGTAGCCATTGATGAGGGACTGATGACCCCGGTGATACGCCACACCGATCAGAAGGGACTGCAACAGATCGGGGCTGAAACGCGCGAACTGGCCGAGCTCGCCCGGGACAGAAAATTGCAGCCCGAACAGATGGAAGGCAGTACGTTTACAGTCAGCAACCTGGGGATGTTTGGGATTGAGGAGTTTACCGCTATTATCAACCCACCAAATGCCTGCATCCTTGCTGTGGGAGCGATTCGCGACGAAGCAGTGGTCAGGGATGGAGAGGTGGTCCCCGGCAAGCGGATGAAGGTGACGCTTTCCAGCGATCACCGCATTGTAGATGGTGCAAAGGCAGCCCAGTTTCTGAATACACTCCGCAACATGCTGGAAAATCCGCTCGCTATACTCTTGTAGACGAAATAGTAAATCCGACCTTCTAAATAAAAGCCCCTCACTGAGGGGCTTTTTTAGTTTTGGAGAGTCTAAACACGACCTGAGTTTCCTCAGAGGAAAGCCAATCCATTATTTCCACGCTGCTGGTTTGTCTAGACTGGGTATCCACAAAAAGTCACGGTAGGTTTGGTACCAGGGCCTTGTTCGAACACCCGGGGTGTTTTAGAAAGGGCATCGTTCTCTATCCCTCCACGCCTGCAGCGGAGTGGGGGGATTATGAATGAAGAAGGAAGGATTATGGATTTTAAAGGCGAGTTTGCATGAACGGGCTATAGCACCAATAACCAATCGGAAGATTTCTGTTTGACGAGGAGATAAAAAACATCTCCCGTGCTCTACCGGCCTTGAATGGGGCGCGGAAGCCGAGGCAAAATCCAGTACAGACGCGACATGTCCCGCCCCAACGAGTTGTAGAAAATAGCCTTTTTCTTATCTGTGCTTTCTAGTCAACTTTCGCCAAATAGACGAATATGCCGGTTTTAATTCCAATCCTAAAATCCTGTTGAAGACAGATTTATAGCTGATGGAAAATATAACTATTGTAAAAGACCGGTTTTAAGTGTGTAAACAGGTATTTATACTATTAGGAAAAACTAATTAACATTAAAATTTAATAATATTAAGAATTTTTAATATTATACTCCTGAACTGAAAAAGGGATCAGGAGCAAGGGTGATTAACAAGAATTACATACTGACTTTTCTTCTGCTTACGATGGTGACGATCTGGAGCCATGCCCAGAGTACCGCCCAGGCTACCATGCGTGTTTCTGTAAAGGTAGAGAGCAGCGTCAGTGCAACCTCGGAGAGCAAGCCCAACCTTATGTTTGCAGAGAACGGGGTACATGGGGAGATCGGGACAATCGCCCTGACGGGAATGGATCGAAAACAGGTGCATATCGAATCCGAAAAAGAATTGAAGTTGACCAACACGGAGGGAGACAGCGTAACGTTGTCAGTGGATATGGCCAACCAGGAAGATTCAGAACACGTTAATATCAGGTTCTCCGGAGCCGATCAGCAAAACGGGGATCGGGGATATCGCGGCATGTACAGTGGTACGCTTGTCACAACTATTGACTATTTTTAAAAAAGTAAGACAGGATTCTTCTATCCCGTATTTCCTTCCCATATAAAAAAGGATAGAAACTGATTAAAAGTTCTGGATCGGAGATCGAAACTATAAATTTCTATCCCATTTCATGATTTTGTTGTTATTAAAGCGCATTTATCTCTTCTGAAAACATAAGCTGCTAAATATTTTCGTTAGCGTCCGGTTGACAGCCGTTAGTTTTTGGGCTTTAGGATGACAGTCGGTGCTATATCAGGATTTAATTGTTTAAGAGCGGCCTGGATCTCGAGGGTTCGCCTCCAGCTTCCCAGGTTCTTGATGGTGATTGCGGTGCCCGGCGCGGAGCCTTTCTCAACGTCTCCACTGGGAATCTCTTCGGGAAAAACAAGGCCTGAATCCGGATCTTCATCTGTCTCGCTGATCCTTATCTCGTAGGCAAGCTCGGTTTCCCGGAGTATCAGGGAATCGGTTTGTATGGCAGAGGTGGTTCCGAACCGGTCGGTGTTTTGCAACTGCTCAATTTTCTGGGCGGGGTCTTCCATAGTTGGATCGATCAGCAGGTAGACCTTGAACAGCTCATCAGCCGGATTTTGATAATAATTGAGCTCATACTCCAGGGTATCATTAGTCTCGCTGATAAACTGCCGGGCCTCCTGTCTTGTGGTAAAAGTGGCCACCTGAACCGGAACGGACCCCTGCTTTTTATCCTGAATTACCAGTGCTGGATTATCGAAGATCGGGATTGCGCGCACTTTTGAAAGTAACTCCAGGGCAGCGTCCCAATCGGTAACGGGGGAAGAGCGCACAGCATTTAAATTTGTTTGGGGATTGAACCGGATGGAGAACGCTTGATTGAATTCGTTGCGGGCCCGCTCAGCGGCCTGGGCCGCATTTCGGTAGTACCGGTAGCTGCCAACCTGTACCACAAACTGGGTTTGGTCCGACTGCGCCCGGGGAGATTCAGGCATATTCGTTCTTAGCGTGTCTTTTTCCGGGGCGACGGTAAACAGCAGGTTTTCAATGAAATCGCCTTCGGGAAGGGCTTTGACTTCAATATTCATCGTATCGGGCTCGATGTCTCCTCCCAGGAATTCCAGCTGGTTTGGATCCACAAACAGGTGGTACTTGCCCGGGGGCACTTCGTAGGTATAGAAAGAGCCGTCAGAAAATGTGCGGATCTCTTCGGAGTGGGGGCGACGCGACCCGGCATCCCGGTAGTTTGATTGCAGGTACAACCGAACCCCGGAAAGCCCTTCCCGCGTGCTGTCACTTCCCTGCACCTGCAGTCGTTCCACCCGGCCGGAGATCACCCCGGAAAGGTAAAACGGTATCTCGATCGGCTTGTACTGGTTGGGATCGGTGATAATGGAAAAGTTTTCTACTTCGGGAACCAGCAGGGGATTGCTGAGTGCACTCTTGTTGATTTCGATGTCATACCGGTAGTAGGGCAGCAGCTGGGAGATGTAGTTGAGCCCATTTTTGACCGAGGTTCGTCCGCTGCTCCTGTTCAGCCGCACGGCCGGATCCCGGATCAGGTCATCCACCTCCTGCCGGTATTCCCCGTCGTTGTCGTTGTCAATAAACAGGCGCACGGCGGTGCCGGCCTGTCCCACTTGTTGCCGGTTGTTGAGGATTACCTGGTCGCCGTAACCGTCGTAGCCGACAGAGCCCCGAATATTTTGGGTCAGGGAATACTGCGAGCCGTTGGAAGTTGCAGAGGTGTTACTCCTCACGTTGTTTAAATCGATACTTACATTGAGTCCCACGGTGTTAAAATCTCCCAAAAAGTTGTGACCAAAAGAGAGCTGCAGGCGGCCGGTGCGTAACAGGTCGCGGGAGAGCTGGAATTCCATCTCCTCAAACTCCCGGATACCGGGCAGATAGCTTACCTGTCCCCGTATAAACATGCCGCGGATCAAGTGCGGGGTGTCGGGTCTGCGCCCCATGGAGTAGGTGTAGGAGTTGGTCAGCCGCGAAGATTGGGTGCTCACAAGAGCAAGCGCCCCTGACTGTTGATCCTGGTATCCCAAACGGATATTGAGCCTGCCCAGCCGTGTGCTGAGGTTGGCCCGGTAGCGCAGCAGGCTGGAGGAGGCATTTTGCTGGTAGGTGGAAGACCAGCGAATATTGAGCGGGACCGTCCCAAGGTTAAAAGGGGTAAACAGATTGATCCGCGCCTGGTGATCGCTGCCTCCCACATTGTAAAGCCGGCTGTCACCGGGATTGTAGTCGTAGGATAGACTCCAGCTGGCCCCGCTGCCGTACACCACGCTTGAGCTGAACCGGTAGAAATTTTCCGAATTGACATTGGCGCTGACCAGGTAGTTGGAGAAAAGCCGGGCATTGAGCGTGCCGGTAAAGGAGGGCACCGTGTTGTGAAATTGGGTCAGGTATTCGGTAGAGGCCCGGGCAGTCAGCCAGTTGCTGAGTCCGGCCGAAACCGAGGCGTCAGCCATGTATCCGCCGTTGGTGAACCCCAGGATCGGGTTTGTCAGTTCACCCGCGCTAACCGAGTAATCTACTTCTCCCTTCGGAATATAGTCAAATGGAACCTGCAGGCGGCTGTTGCGCTCTATTGCCTGTCCGGAAGGGGTATAGATGCGGATGGAATAACTGGTACTCCCGTAGGTAAGCGGCACCACAAAGCGATAATTGCCGCTTTCATCGGCTTCCTGGTAATCCACCAGACTGTTATTCAGGTAGAGCTCAACTTCCGACTGGGGCGTGGTGTTGCCGTCGATGGCGTAGCGGTCAAAAAGGCGGCGGGGCTCAACAGGTTTATTGGTGACCCGCACCCCGCGTATGGAGCGCTGGCCGAACCCCTCGGAGTTGGTCTGCCCGACAACCGCACTGCTGAAATAGCTGTTGTTTCGCTGAACGTAGCGCCACCGCAGGCCGCTGGTGGTAAATGACTGCTGCTGTTGTGAAAACGCCCCGAACAGGTTGCCCTGCAGGTCTCCGGCCAAAAGCTCGCCCCCGATCGCATTGCTGAAGGTAAACAGGGCAGAACCGCCACTGTAGACCGCAGAGAGGTTGTAATCCAGGAAGGCCCCGTCAACAACGTTGTGTTCGCGGTCGTAGCGCAGGGGATAGAAGGTTTGCTCGTAAAGCGGCTCGTCACGGTCCAGCTGCTGTCTGCGCTGTTCCCGCTCGTACTGGGCGACCACCGGCATGCGGTCCTCGGTCTCCAGGTCGAGGGTGAGATTGTTGAAATTTGTGGTAAAGGTGAGCCCGAAAAGCTCCTCGAAAACGGCAGGGGTTACAAAATAGTCGATGCCGGGAATGATAAAATCGTCGGCCCGCAGCTCCATTTCGGTATCCCCGGCGCGGGCCACCTGCTGCTGGAAGTTGAGCTCAAATTCAGTTTCCCCCAGGTAGCTCCCGGAAACCGTGAGCGTCCCCTGGTCAACCTGGTGTTGAATCTGTAACGCGTTGAAAAGCTCGCTGACCGGCAGGTAAAACTGGTCGTCTTTGTAATAGCTGGTAACGTAGACATTGACGATACCGCGATACCGAAAGGTTAGATAGACTTCGGTGGCCTCGGTATCACCCTGCTGGGCGTGAGACGGCGGCGCAAAGGCAAACAGCAGCATGATTGCCGTTGCCCAAACGGAGATATGTTTTATGGCCGCCCATGTTCTCACTCAATCGTTATTGTACGTTCAAAGGTGACCGGTTCTATTTGCAGCAAATTATCCTGGCTGATATCCCGGCGCTCGCTGCTCACACTCCCCGAAACAGTATAGGTGCCGGGGGAGAGATCGGAAATATCGAAACTGAACGTGCGGGTGATGGTGGTGTATACCGAATTGGTCGTGGAAGTCTCGAACACCGTTTCACCAGCCTCATTTTGCACCTGGACGCCGACCGACCCGATAAACGGGGCGTTGCCGGTCTGTTCCATGTGGACCGCTATTTCGCCGGTATTGGTACTGTCTGCCTGCGTGAAGTCGACCCCCGTTACCTCAACGCCGGTGGTGGCGTCACTGGTTCTGAAATGGGCCGAGATGACCTGGTTGACGACGAGGTTAATCTGGGCTCCGACCTGTCCTTCCTCCACCGACTCGATAGGGGGCGACACCGGGTTGGAAGAAACCTGCACGCGCGACCAGTACCCGCCGGGGTCCAGTCCCTGGGGCGGCTGGGTCACAAACCGCACGACCTGCCGCTGGTTGGGCTGAAGCGTAAAATTTTGAGGAAATACTTTCATCCAGGAGGCCAGCGATTTCTCCTGCGCCAGCAACGAATCCCGTACAATCTGCAGATCCCCGTCAACCGACGTGGGATAGCCGAACTCCGTGCTGATGGAGATCTCCTGGGCCTGCTGCCCCCCGTTGCTGATGGTCAATGAACCAAAGCGGTTCTGGCTGTCGAAAAACAGCGAGGTGGGCGCAATGCTGACCTGCGCCTGGACTTGTGTTGCGAAAAATAGCGTCGCGAAGAGAAGCGTCCCGAAAAATATTGTAGCCTGTTGTATAGGTTTTGATATGGTCTTTAACATAGCTTAATAGTTTTTAACCTGATAAATAAGGCCACAATATAGGTAAAGTTGGTTTTTATAAAAAAAGCTTCAGGTGATTGGGCACCTGAAGCTTTAAAAACTATTGAATGCATGTTAGCTACCAGTACTATAGTCTATATTAAGTGTAATAGTACCTGAATAAGTACCTTCAGGCAACTGTCCTCCTTCATTTTCAGAAAGGGTACCGCCAATTATAATTGTACTTTCTCCATCATTTGAATCTAATGTTAGATCAAAACTCGTAGTACTATTGGAGGTTGAAGCATTAATTCCTTTTAGAGTACCAGTTTGACCATTTGCATCTGTGTAATCATAGGAAGGGGTAAGTGTGATTGAAGTACCTGAGTTATCAAGGCTGACAGTTTCAGAAGTTTCAATAACTACTGTTTCGCCTGCCTGTCCCGAAATGCTAACTAATCCGACCTGCGCATCACCAGCATCGACAAGCCCGCCTGTAGTACCGTCAGTATTTACAGTTGGAGGGGTATTTTGGCCTTCAAAATCACTTGATATAATACCAAAATTCAGGTCACCATCTTGCACTTGTTCGGCACTTATATTTGTTGCAACTTCTGCATTTGCACTAATTGTAGCACTGGTTGTCTGCCCAAAGGCACTACCTGTTAATACCAGCACGAAAGCCAACGCGGGGATGAATGAGAGTAAACGTTTCATGATTTTTATGTATGTTTGTTACGGTTTAAAAAACTGTTGTTGTTGCTTGTTTCTGTCGTTAACCTAGCAAAAAGAAGCTGTTTGTAAAATTAAGATCGATTAATTAAGAATTCTTTAATATTGGGCTCTGGAGCCCGCAAGTGTACATTTATTAGGGGAAGAGCAAGTGGAATATTTTGCATTCTCGCACGCTTTTTGTCCTGTTTTCAACTCGCCCCAATGATACAGGTGGAGGTGGGATCAGGCAAGTTATAAAGCTTTAATGTAGCCCTTTTCCTTTTGGGTTTCTTCATTCGCTTTCCCTGTTCATTTTTTGGACGACCAAATAACGAACCCAAAAAGGTACCGGGGGAGGTTGGTTATCAGTTATTGGTCAAACAAATAACGAATAACCACTCTACAAATAACTAAACCGCGCCGCTGCTGCGCTTGTCCCGGGCGGCTTATAAATTCTGGGCCGGAAGGGAATGAAGGATTATGAATTGGGGATTATGGATTTCGAAGGAGAAAGTAGCATGAACGGGTTATAGCATCATTCCAAAACGGAAGATTTCTGTTTGACGAGGAGACAGGAAAAAAAATATAGATCGGCTTTTTCCGGCCTTGAATTGTGCGGGTGCCCCATTCACCGCCTGGATCTTTTATGTTCCTTTTGGATCAAGCCAAAAGGAACACCACTATTGGGGAAATACTCTTTTTCCACTCAAAGAAGTATCGGGACGGGCAAAGGTTAGCTCACACAGGGAATTGTCGCTTCAGGGAGGGACGAAATGAGACACTTCCATCAATTTGATAAGTAGTGAGGAGCATGTTATCAAAACCTCCCTGTTAGCCGAAAAACGCGTTAAATGTACTCCACATTAAGTACAATGTCATTGCCGTATACGCCATCCGGCACATTGCCCAGGTTAACGGAACCGTAGATAAAAATATAGAATATGCTCCAGGGTCCCGGTCCGGGTGTGGGTGCCACCGTGATACTGCTGGTCAGTTCCGGGAGAGGCTCGGAAGTTTGGTAATTTTGAGGTGAATATCCGTAGCGCGCCTGCAGGTCCAGTGGTACAGCTTCCTCCACCGCCGGGTTATCGTGGTGCAGCTCTTCCGGCATATCAATAGAGACCACCAGGTTTTGCAGCTCAAGCGCCCGAATGCTGAATATGCCCATATTTACCGCACCAAACGGTATTTCAACCCGCCCGCTGTTGGGCGAGAGCGTCCCAAAATGCAGCGGGCGCTCCGTAGTGGCGGTAAGCTCCGAGTCGACATCCAGCTCGAGATCGAGAAACTGGCTGTACCCGTTCTCTGCCGGCGCAGTCAACAGAAACGGCAGAAAGAGCAGCACGTAAACGTACGATTTATTATTACAATTCATAATAGACACTAGTTGTCATAACTGACATAGCTTATCTCTACATTGATTTCACTGCAATAAGTGCCGGCGGCCACGTCACCGACGTCGATGTTTCCAAACAGGTAGATATATGCTGTTTCCTCCACTTTCGACTGCTCAAAGGCGTTTGTGGGCGGAGGAGGAGGTGGACCGGGAGGCAGGCTTTTGCGTTCCAGGATGGGAAATTCGAAAATATACTCGTTGTTGGAAGATACCGGCAGAAATTTGGCTTCGGAGATCAGGCGGGAGCCACCGGTATTGTCGTATGCTGCTTTAAGTTGAAAATTCAGGTCAGACATCGGGTAGCTGCCGCATCCCCCGGTTGTAGTGATGTAGACGTAGGCATCGAGGTACTTGACGCCTGTGAGTTCCACGCGGGGAATATTGTTGCTGATATCCTTTTCATAAAAACCGCTCTCGGTAATGACCTGGCCAAAATGTAATCCCTCCTGGTTGGCTACTTGTACGTCGCTAAACTGGTAGGGACCATATTTGCCGAACTCGATCTCCTGGGCGTAACCACTCCATCCGGAGGCCAGCAGGAACGCAAGTATGGAGCAGAACCGCGCTGTCATATATACTCAATTTCAAGGGTGAACTCTCCCTGGTAGTTGCCGGGTGTGGCCGTTGAAATATCTACATTTCCCCCGATCCAGAGGAAAAATTTACCATCCTGGTTGAAACGGAACTCCCGGTTTTCGATATCAAGCAGTTCGGCCGAGCCCTGGTCTTCCTGCTGGTTTCCCGCCACACGGTAGTTAAACATGAGCGTTTCGGTTCCCTGCATCCGGGTAAGTTCACGGGAGGTGAGGTAGCTGATGCGAATATCGGAATTGGGGGTGCCGTAGGCCACCATCTTGCCTGCGTTTGCACTGGTGGTGGGATCGATCTGGATCACCTCGTTGATCGCTTCATCCCCGGAAAGCTGCATCGACCGGAGGGTCAGCAGCTCAACGGAACTGATGACGTTGGCAGACACATCGATGGAAACATCGTTCCCCTGCGCGTTAACTTTGCCGGCATGGAGACCCGCAAGCAATACGCTGAGCCCGATTATGTATATGAGATGTAACCGCTTCATTCCGGAGATGATCATATTAGGATTTTATTTTGGGATAACGAACTGGAAAATCAGGGATCTGTAAGGAGAATACCAGTTATAAATTTTTAATTAAGAGATTGTAATCGCTTTTCCTGCACGTTGCTAGTGTTATAACCACTAAATTTGTTACGTAGCCAAACAGTTATGTGGGAGTACTACATCCCCCAAACCCCCTTCAAAGGGGGAGTTTTTGCCTATTGTTACGCTACTTGCTTTATTATACTTTTTAAGTGGTGAGTACACCAGCAGATGATATTACTCTAATTACGGGTAGCAAAGTATTGAAATATTCAGCGGTTTTCCATGACAATTCCGGCCATCATCGGTTGTATCGTGGCTTTTTTTCTTTTTGTCCGTACAAAAAATGAACAGGGAAGGAGGGTTAGGAAGCTTCAATAAGAAAATAGTAGTAGTTTTTTTAAAACAGAGTTGTTCTTTTTGTCTTGATCCACAAGGGACTCAAGAATCAAGAAGTTATTAACCCGAATTATTCACGAAGTAGAACAAATTACGGCTTAAGCCAATGATATTATTATATCCAGCGATAGTATCCGGTAGCTCAAATTTGGGTATCCTCACAAATAGCTGCGAAATTTGGTCGTGTACTTCGTTGAAGTAAACATGACCTGCTCACTGTACACCTGTACTATTCCGCGGTCATGTTTCCTTCGCCTCGTGCACAACCAAATTTCCTGGCGAATAATCCGGGTTAAATCATGGGCGCGGAGATCCGGGAATATAGGGCAGGAGGAGGATTAAAGCTCCTCGTAGGTAGTCAGGCGTTTAAACTTGTTGGTTTGCACCAGGCGGGCCGCCGCCAGCTTGGCGTATTCCTCTCCCACGCAATCGTACTGTATAGTCAGGTTCCCGGAGATGTCGACGTCGATCTGCCCGCTGTAGTCGTCGGTATTTCCCACAAGTACGGAACCGTTGATGGTGGGGGTTCCTTTCCCGTCAAAGTTATAGGCGTTCTCGAAGATCACCAGCCCGTTGAATGTGACGTTACCGGCCATATCCAGGATGGCGCCGTCGCTGTCTTCATACTCCATTTCGGCGTCCGACCGAATTACCAGGATGCCGTACCCTTCCCCGATACCGCCGGAAAATTTGGCGTAATCTTCCACGAAAAACACGCCTGGCTCATTCTCGGTCCCCAGGTCGCCTTTGTAATTCCCACTGATAAAGCGGGTCCCGTCCAGGTGGCGGAGACGGGCGATAAGCGAATCGACCGGGGAGTAGGAGAGCGAGGGATCCGTAGCTATAGGCGGGTCCCCTGTTAGATTGGAACTCCCGGACGTCTGTCCCTCCACGTAGTCTGCCCGTTCATCCGTCATGGTGGCGATACCGGGTTTATCTTCGCAGCTGGAGCCGGAGGGGGCGTTTCCGTTAATTTGTGAACTTCCGCCCATGGTAAAGGAAAAGTTGGTGGTGGCGAAGGCGGTAGCGGCGGTAAATGTGGGGACAAAATCAAAGTTGGAGCGACGGTACAGGCTTATCACTTCACTTTCGTAGCCCCCGGAACGCGCTTTGGAATAGACGCGCACAATGGAGGTGTCGCGGTAGCCGTTGGAGCCCTGGATCACATCAAAATGCACCTGGGCAGTGTCACCGTCAATTTCAACCTGCCATTTGTTACTGCTGCCGTGGTTGCTGGCAAAGGAGGTATCCTTGTTCATCTCGTTCATCCCGATCTGGATGGCGGTGTGAGCCACATTCCGCGCCTGGATTACCTGCGCGTAATTTACGGTCGATTCGGTAATCGCTTTTGTCTGGGAATTGATCCCTATGGCCGAATATCCCAGGGCCACAAAGACCCCCGAACAGATAATCAACAGTGCTCTACCCATAATAAAACCTCAGTTTGATCTTGTTTATTCCTGTAAATTTATCGGTGAAAATCGTTTTTGCCATGTCGAGGTCATATACCGACCGCCGTCGCTGGTGTTGTTATATATCTTTTCCCCGCTCTGTACGATCAGCTCTATCTCAATCTGCCTGATGTCTTCCGGGTTTGCCACCGGCGTTGGCAGGGGAGTGGTGCTGCCGACCTCGTCGTAGTAGTGCAGCTGGAACTTCGTGACTCCGAGCGTAATGTCGGTTTTGTCGATGGTGACAGATCCCTGCACAATGTGGCGGGTCAAAACATAATCATTGGGATTGGAGGTGGAAGAAACTTCGCTGTTCCCAAACGTCCAGGTAACTTTTTCCGCATCGTTGCTGGCATCATTGTCGATGTTGGAGGCGAAGACAATTTTGTTGGACTCGGCGGTCGTAATGGGATTGTTAATCTTTCCCATCCAGTTATAGCCGATTTTTGAGAAGTCGTGGGAGATAACATCAGCGATCGAGTTGACGTGGGTTTTCAGGTTCCGGGCCATGGTCAGCTCACCGGTACTTTGGGAGACGCTGAAATTCATCATCAATATGGACAATAGGACCATGCCGGCGATGACGTAACTTGTGATAATTCCGAAGTTCATAACGGGAATACCTGCTTGTTAATCGGCATAATAATTTCTGATATAGGAAAATTCGTAATCAATCGGCTGGTCTGCACTGTTTTTGAGGAACTTGTTTTCCACCTTCAGGTAGATCCGCTTAAAATTGGTCCGGGTAGTGGTGGAGTCGAACGTGGCGGGATCGGCATAACGCACGCGTGCCGACAGCTCATAATCCACTCCTTCGATGGTGAAGGTATCTTTCCAGCCGTGGAAGTCGTCAAGGTCGTCAAAGGTCCTTCGGTCGGAGAGTGTTTCTCCCGTCTCATCTGAGCGCTTGGTGCCGAAATTGGAACTGCCCGTAAAGTCGTCGGGCGTCTGAATGGGAGGAATTCCATCCACGGTCATCTCGTCGAAAGCCACGCTGCGCGATTCTTCAATGATATTTTGCGCAACAGCGACGACCTCTTGTTCAAGCTCTCCTTCAACCTGCAATTGCGTGTTGCGGAGTATCATGCTGTTTGCGCTAAGCAGGATTACTGAAAAAACGACCATCGCCACAATGGTATATATTACTTCATCGTACCCAGCCATAACTGTAGATGTTTAAGAATGCAAGCCTTTGTATAAAATATAAGAAAATTTTAATGTTTTAAATATTTTCTTTTCACTGTTATCATTTTAGGGATAATAAAGCTCTATACGTAGTTAGATTTTATTAACCTAAAAATGTCCCCTCCCCCCTTGTTAATCAGAGGGGCCTTTGCAGAACCTGCTATTTTGTTGGGAGGTAGTTGTACTACCGACCTTTGTGACCTTTAAACGGGAGTACAACTCCCTTATAACGAGGAATTGAGGGTTTTGCAAAGCCCTCTCAGAGATTATTTAGAGTGGGTTTTTAGGTTCGTTTTTTGGTCATTCAAAAAATGAACAATAAAAAAACTTTAACCGGCAATTAAATGAGAATAATGCTCAATTCTTAAACCGGGTTCACCCTACTTAATGTAGGTTATCTTCTTGGTAAACTGCTTGTCGCCCGCCCGCATTACGCAGATATAGACACCGCTGGCCAGGCCCGCCGGGCGCCATTTTCGCTCGTGGAAGTTGGCGGGGAGGCTCTCGTCAACAATGGTTTTTACTTTGCGTCCCAGGATATCATATATGCTGATCTCCACATGGCCCTGCAGCGGGGTATCAAATTCGAGGGTCGTCTCCTCATGAAAGGGATTGGGATAGTTGGGATGAAGGGCATATTCCCCGGGCAGGTCCTGGGCATCGCTGCCGGGATCGATAGTCAGGGTAAAACGTGCGCTGCCGCTGTTTTCGGCTGTCTTGGCCTTACTGTTATTTGGGTTGTTTACCAGTGTAAAGTTGGAGGCAGTATTATTCAGCGGCTGCTTCTGTTTTGACAGCCTGTGGTCAAAACCGTAGAAACCGTTTTTCCTGAGATCAACTTCCTCTCCAGTTTCATGATCGGTCAAGATTAACGTCCAGGCGTCCGGTACGTTGCCGAATTCGGGCCACGACAGGGTATATTCGCCTTCAATGGGAGCTCCCTCGACAAACCCGCCCACGTGGATGGGGATCGATATTTTTTTGCCAAAGCTGCGGGCCAGGTTGTTGATCGACAGCTCGGTACCGTCTTCCAGCGTAAAAAAGAGCTCCAGGTAGGTCTGCGTGTCGAAGGGCAGCAGGCGGAACGCATCCCGGCGGTCTTTGCCGTTTTTACCATCAGGAGACAGGGTAATATGAGACGTTTTGCTCAGGCTGTCGGCCTGCAGCCTGAATTCGATGGACGCCGGTTGTTTGCCTGACTTTCGCAGGAACTCGCCCCCGGTGGTTTTGGAGGATTCGTTGACCGTAAGCTGGGGCGGGCCGTCGCCGTTGGCTTTTACCCAGAAAGCCTGGAAAGGCATTATAAGCCCGTCATCCAGGGCCGGGTCGCCGTCAATACCGTTATACTCCTGGTAGTCATTGGCGGCCGGGTCCCATACGTAAATTACATTGTCCATATTCTGCTTGGTCCAGTTGCCGTCGTCCCAGTCTATCGTAGCGGCATAGGGATTGCCCACCAGGTTCCAGCCGGTGTCCGCCTCGGCGGTGTAGGTGACGGGAAAGGTGAAAGAGGAGCCGGTCCCGTCATTTTCTGCCCCGCTTATGGAGAGGGTATCGGGCAGGGGATTGTTATAGCGGTCGTCGACATCGATGTCGCCAAAGAAGTAGACAAACAGGCCGCGCCCGGGCGTCAGCGAATTGCCGGCATCACCGGGTACTCTCCAGCGCTGGTTGTCGGTGCCCTCGTAGGTTTCATCATAATAAAGCACGCTGGGTTGCAGGGAATCTCCATTGGAATCGGTAAGGCCCAGCTCCGAGTTTTCATATCCCTGGGTGACAGTACTGTCCAGCAAGTCTTGGTACGTAGAGGCCAGCGGTGGGGCAATCATTCGCCAGCCCGGGGTTCCGCTTATCTCCCGCAGCATGCGGATGTTCGACAGGTTTCCGGATTTTACGGTGCTCACCAGGCTCGATCCTGAATCCAGCGTGAGCATGCCGTTGTCCAGGAAGAGCGTGTCGTTCACCACAACATCGTTGTGGAAGGTGACGCCCTCGCTGTTATTGATGATCAGGTTGCTGAAGTTGTCCAGCCCGGTTATATCCTGTGCCGTGGTTCCGTTGAATTCGACGGTGGTGTTGGAAATGTTGATCTGGGAGCCAGACGTGATATCGCTGCTTATTGTAAGATGTCCGCCGTTAAATACCAGCTCGCCGTCGATCTGCATCGTACCCTGGATGTCGATATTGGCGCCATCTTCGATCGTCAGGGTATTCCCCTCCGTTACCGTAAGCGAGGTAAGCGATTCCAGCGAACCGGTCAGCGTCATGTCGCGGTCGAAAGTAACATCTCCGGTGAGCGTATTGCCGCTAATCTCTCCTGCACCCGAACCAGTGAAGGTGACATTGCAGGTGGAAGAGGCGAAGGTCGCCACGGTCAGATCTCCTTTTACAATGACCGTCGACCGGTCGCAGATAAAGGTGCCGAGCCCGCTCATATCATTGTTGAGCGTCAGCGTATAATTTGGTTCAAGATTCACAGTTGCCTGGTTCTTGATGTCGAGAAAATCGATCGTGCTGTTTTGCTCAATAATGGGGTAGAAAGATTCATTTGCCGGCGTTGTGGGTATATCGATCACTTGGCCGGTTGTGGGTACGGAACCGATATTCCAGTTGTCAGCAATACCCCAGTCTCTTTTATCGGCCCGGTTGCCGCCCGATGTACTTTGCCAGGTGTTGAACTCTGTGATTACCACTTCCACCGTGTCAATATCGCTGGAGGGACTGCTGGTGGAACTGTTTAACGCCCCGATGACCCGGACGGTCTCTATGTTGGTGCCGGCGGTCAGGTTGCCGGTAAACAGCCCGTTTCCCTGGTAGGCCGTACTGCTCAACGATGCAGCGGACGAACTCTCAAACAGCAAGTTCACCTGGTTGCCGTCCTGGCTGGTCAGTTTATTGCCGTAGGCGTCTCTCAACTGGACCCTGATCGTCGTATGGTCGGTGCCGTTGTTTTCCAGGTACGGGAGGTCGGAAGTGACGGTAGAGGTTGCGAGATCGGCGGGAGCGGGATGTACGGTAAACTGGTTGCTTTCCCCCACCTCTGAAAACCCGGTACGGCGGGCCCTGAGTTTGAAATCGCCCGCGCTTGTGAGGGCGACCGTGTGGGAGGCGAGCTCTCCATCCGTGAATGAAGCTGTTGTACCGCTGCCGCTGGTAAAGGTGGCATCGGATGAAATTTCAACGGTTCCGTCAAACGACTCTACGGTGTTGTTGTTTGCGTCTTTGGCCGTAATACGAATGTCAAACGGACTGCCGGCGGTTTGATCGGAGAGCGTTCCCGAGTTACCGGCGGCGTCCTCGATACGAAAGGTGGCCAGCGGACCCGCGTTAAAGACAACCGTTTCCGAGATCCCGGTGGCGGTGGTTCCATTTACCTCCACCGTAAATGTAGCCGATCCGATGTCGGTGGGAGCCGTCAGTATCGCGGTATAGCTTCCATCTCCATTATCAGTCAGGGAGGAGAGGTTCCCGTCGCCGGAGTGAGAGATCGTTACATCGTCTCCCCCCGAAACCAGGGCGTTATCAAGGGAATCCCTCAGTTGAACGGTGACCAGGGTTGTATCGCTGCCGTTGGCCGTAAGCGATGACTTGTAAACAGATAGCTCGGTGGAGTCGGCAAAGGCCTGGTTTGGATTCAGGACAAACGCATTGCTGGTTCCGGATTCATTCCCGTCATTGTTGGTTGCTGTGATGGTGGTACTGCCGCCGCTCTGCAACAGCTTTACCTCGTAGGGGGGTGAGGGATCATAAACACCGTCCACAAAAGGTCCGACCTGGGTTGTATCGATGTCATCAGCAAACCTGCTTGAGGCGGTCAGGTTCACATATCCCGTAAAGTTGTTACGCCCCTCTTGGCCGTCCAGGGTGTCACCCACGCCGTCGACGGCCGCAATACCGATGCCAAACGGTTCTCCGGCTACCTGCGTAGCAATGTCTCCGCCTCCGCTTTGCCTGATCTCAAATCCCGCCAGACTCCCGGCATCCGCAATGGTAAAAGTGTTACTGTTTTCAGAGTCCGCCAGCCCGTCGCTGGTGGCTGTCAGGACGTAGGTCCCGTTCTGGTTGAGTCGAATATCGCTGAAGACCGCAATTCCGCTGGAGTTTGTCGCTACGCTGTTGATGCCGTTGATATTGCCGGGCCCAGAAGATTCAGGCGCCTTGACCAATGTAATGGTGGTGCCAGAATTGCTGACGCTGTTGCCGTAGGTGTCGAGTAGCTGCACTTCAGGTGCGGGATCCAGTGCGGTGTTTCGGGCCCCGTTGGGGGGCTGCACAACAAAAGTAAGGCTGTCTGCAGCGGCCGGATTTATGGTGATTGCGTTGGAGGTACTCCCGCTGAGCCCGCTGGCGGTGAATGACAAGTCGATGGTATTTGCCACCGTGTGATATAGATCGGTAAATGTGACGGTACCACCGCTTGCCGCTTGGGTGGTGGTTCCACGCAGCGTCCCGGTTCCGGAACTCCTACTGGCGGTCACACTGGTGAAATTATCAGAGCTCACCGTGTTGCCATATTGATCTTTAATCAGTAATACCGGCTGTGTGTCAAAGGCCGTTCCCGCAGTATTGGTGGCCGAGGGCTGGGTTTGAATTTCAAGCGTGCTCGGCTCGTCCGCCACGACCGATATGGTCCCGGAGCTGTTGCTCGCAAGTCCTCCTGCGCTGGCACTGATACCCGCAGAACCGACGAGTGTTGAGGAAAAAGTGGCGCTGCGGTTGTCCCCGGCCACCGACAACGGGTTGGCCGTAAGCCCGGTTTTATTGGTTAAGCTCCAGCTGTCGGCATCGACATTCTGGATAAAGTTGCCACCGTCATCGCGGGATATCGCATAGACGGTAATAGAATTTCCGGCGGTCAGGTTTTGGGCCGCAACCTCATCGCCTGAACCGTCGGCGGCAGTCTCTATAAACAGATCGGATGGAGTCCCGGCCACCATCTTCAGGCTCCCGTAGTTGGCATTTACATTGGAAACAGCCGCCCCCGATGCACTGATGCTACCCTGGTTGGGCAGTTCATCTGTTGCAGGCCTTACGGCAAACCCGGAAAAGGTGGCTTTGCCCGCTTTGTTGGGGGGCTGATCGCTGGTTTCGAGAACATTAAACGTGATGGTGGAAGCACTAATGCTTGCAAATTCAATTTCTAGCCCGGTACCCCTGCCGGAAAAACCGGTTGCCGCCTCAATATCGACAGAAGGAGTGGTGTTGGTATCCCATTCAAAGCCACCGGGCAGGACAAAGTGCAGTTGCCCGACGGAAATTTGTCCGGTTGAGGTTTCATCGATAATGATGTCGGTAAGTGAGGTATAGGATCCCTGATAGTCATCGGCTGAAATATTTTCTCCGCCGGTAGCCGGGGTGACATTTTGGGCTTGCATGATGGAAACTGAAAAGAGTATCAGGCCCCATGCCAGGAAAAAAGTGCGGACCTGTTGTATACGGTCCGTGTTGAAGGATATGGATTTCTTTTCTTTCAAGCCGCGTAAATGTAGATGATCTGTTGTTGATTACAGCAGGTTCAGGGAAGAGCACATTGTTACCCCAAAAAACTTATCCGGCCTCTGCCGCAAATAATTTACCTTGTGGAAGGTATACATTAACATGACAAGTAATCGATTAAAATTACTTAATGCCACCCCAATTTGTTGAGAATATATGCTTTGGTATGCTTGGGTCTCTATTTTCCTGTTCCTTTTTTGAATGATCAAAAAAGGAACAGGAAAAATCACCGCCTGAGAAATTTTTTTGGCGTTTCCTCCACCTCCGCTAAAACCATTGAACTCGATCCGCTGAAAAACGCGGATCTCAAACAACAATGGTTTCTTAACGCTCCGGCTCCGGGCACTCGGTTCCCACAAAAATTTATATAGGGCGGTTGGGGAATTAGGAATGAAAAATAATGAACTTGTCGGACCAAGGGCGGACGACAAAAAAACACTTGGCTTACCGTCCTTGAATGAGGGGCTGGAGCGGGTGCCCCATTCACCGCCTTGCCTTTTACGTTCCTTTTGTATCAAGACAAAAGGAACGCCCCGATTGGGAAAATGACCCTTTTTTTGTCGGGGCTTCTTCATCAGCCTTTCCCTCTTCATTTTATCAACGTAAGTTTTTTTGTAAATCGCTGGTCCGGCGTAGTCAACCGGTAAAAATAGACTCCACTTGGATAATCCGGGGCGTTCCAGCTTACAGAGTGAAGTCCCGCACTGCAGGATTGTTGATCGATAAGGATTGCGATGTTACGTCCCAGCATATCGAATATCTCGAGAGAAACCGTCGTTTGAATCGATGAACCATCAGTAACATTTACATCATAAAAAGTTATGGTATTGTTACCGGCATTTATCGTCTGGGTGTTTCCACCGTTAAAAGTTACAGTGCTTGTACCGGGATCAAAATTGCCCCCGTTCTGCACCGTCATGTCTCCTTTTAGTTCAATATGGGAATCACCGGCGTTCACGGATCCGCCGTTTGTGAATGAAGCGTTGCCCCCTACCGTCATCGAACCGTTGGTAAAATCAAAGCTGCCGCCGTTTTGCAGTGTTGCATCGCCGGTCACAAACACATTTCCGTCATCTACTGAAAGATTTCCGTTGTTTTGAAAGTTTGCATCCCCCTGTGCATTCAGGTTCCCATCCTGAACATTAACATTGCCGTCGCTTTGGGCGGTCAGCCCGGAATTCAGATTTACTGTGCCCGTCCCCATATTGAGTGTGCCGTTATCCCTGACCTGTGTATCTCCATTGAATGTGATAGTTCCCGTATCCAGGTTGATGACTCCTCCACTCCGAATATCCACATTGGCGTTAAACGTGGTGTTGCCGTCGTCCCCGTTGTAGGTACCATTAATTTCCGTCGTATTGTCAACCGTGGCGGTGGCATTTTCCGCATTGAAGGTATCGTTATTGGAGATGGTAAAATTGTCTTCCAGGTTGACTGTTCCGGATCCTGCATTGAAGGTCGTTTCCAGCGGACGTGGCGGATGCAATCATCAACACGAACGGGGCTAGAGTCACCAAGAGGGCTTTCAGGAAGTTCTCCATGACCACTCTATTTATTTGCGGGAACTAGTTTGATAGCTACAAAGGTTCTCCTGCCTGTAGCAGGTGACGGGCCAATATATTTATATAACCAGAGCTATACAGTTAAAATGTCTTTAGAAAGGCGAGGGAAAGAAGCTGAAAATTGAAATGATTAATCCCACAACGGGATCTTAGCCTGGATTTATAACCACAACTCTAAAAGAATGCTCGTGAGATAATGCAGGTTAGCGCATATTTTTCAATTGGATGCATTCGGCGGACAGAATGAAAAGTTCCAGAATAAAGGTTAACATGGACGGGGTTCTGACTGTTTTCAATTTTTTTGAAATGGTAGTGCTTAAATCTTCATTATTAATGCTAAAAATGATTTTAACAGTCAGATATGCCAATAATAGAAATTGTCAATATGATGGCTAGCTAGTATGAAAGGTATAATTTTTGGAGCCGGCGGACAGCTGGGCCGGGAGTGGATGGACCAGCTAAATCGCGGCAATGTCCCGCTGTTTGATTATTATAGCGGATTCGGGTCGGATCAACTGGATATAACGGATGACCGGGCCGTGGCCGAGATACTGGATGCCGAAATGCCGGACGTCGTCGTCAATTGCGCGGCCTACACCGATGTTGACCGGGCGGAAGACCATCGGAAGGTTGCCGTGCGGGTCAACGGTACGGCGGTCAAGTCGTTGGCCGGGCAGTGCGCGGAACGGGAGATCAAGCTGGTTCACTACTCCACCGACTACGTGTTTCCCGGGCGCAGCGAAGACCGCCGGCGTTTCCCGGAGGGATACCCCGAGGACCATGAGACATCGCCTGTAAACTGGTACGGGGCTACAAAACTGAAAGGGGAGCAGGGCGTGCGACAGGCGGGGTGCGAGCACCTGATTATCCGGGTTTCGTGGCTGTGCGGATTTTACGGCTCTAATTTTATAAAAACGATGCTGCAACTGGCGGATCAGCGCAGCCAGCTGGACGTGGTCGACGACCAGTGGGGCAGCCCGACCTTCACGGGACCGGTGGTACAGAACACCCTCAGTCTGTTGAGAAATCAGGAGCAGGGTGTATACCACATCACTTCCGGTGGACTGACCAGCTGGTATGAGCTGGCTTGTGAAATATTCAGAACTTCAGGTCACGACATTCAGGTAAATCCCGTAAGTTCAGATGCTTTTGAGACCAGGGCCAAAAGGCCTCGTTTCTCCAAACTGAGTACCCGCAAGGCCGCACAGGTGCCGGGAGTGATCATGCCCTCATGGAGAGAGGGACTGAAGAATTTGCTTAAAAAACTTAACGTTGAATAATACCGTATATGGAGTTTATTCCCACATCCATCCCCGAGGTGCTGCGCATTATACCAAAGGTGCACGAAGACGATCGCGGGTTTTTCCTGGAGACGTTTCGCAAAAAGTATTTTAGCGAACGGGAGATTGACGTGGAGTTCGTGCAGGACAACATGTCGGCTTCCGCCAGGGGAGTGATTCGGGGACTGCATTATCAGATTCAAAACCAACAGGCCAAGTTGCTGATGGTACCCAAAGGAAAAATACTGGATGTAGCCGTGGACCTTCGCCGGGGCTCTCCCTGGTTCGGGAAGCATGTTACGGCCGTGCTTTCGGAAGAAAACAAGCATCAGCTATTTATTCCCACCGGTTTTGCCCACGGCTATGCGGTTCTGGCCGACGAGACGCTGGTCTCATACAAATGTTCGGACTACTACAATCTGGAGGCAGAGCGTGGGCTGTACTGGAATGACCCCGCCCTGGATATTGACTGGCCGCTGACTGATCCTGTTGTTTCGGAAAAGGATCGGAATCAGCCCAGACTGAATGAAATTCCCACAGAAGACCTATTTACATACCAGTCATGAGAATTATTGTTACCGGCGGTGCCGGATTTATCGGATCGAACCTGATTTTATACCTGTATGAAAAGCATCCGGAATACCAGATCCTTAATCTTGACAAGCTTACCTACGCCTCGGATTTAAGTCGCCTGAAATCGATCAAGAATTCCAGCCGCTACCTCTTCAAAAAAGTGGATCTGGCAGACCGGGAGGCGGTGGCCGATATTGTCCGGAAGTTTGATCCACAGGGGGTATTTCACCTGGCGGCGGAATCGCATGTCGATAACTCCATTACCGGTCCCGAACCGTTTGTACAGTCAAATGTGGTCGGTACTTTTAACCTGCTGGAAGAGTGCAGGCAGCACTGGCAGGAGGGAGAGCGGTTACTGGATGAAAACCGGTTTCTGCACGTCTCCACCGATGAGGTGTACGGAACGCTTGGTGACGAGGGGGCCTTTTCGGAAGAGACACCATATGCGCCCAATTCTCCCTATTCGGCCACGAAGGCGGGGAGCGACTTCCTGGTGCGGGCTTATCACCATACCTACGAGATGAATGTGGTAACTACCAACTGCTCGAACAATTTCGGTCGATTTCAGCATGATGAAAAGCTGATTCCCACCGTTATACGGAGTGCAGTGGGGCACAAGGCGATTCCGGTCTACGGGAAAGGAGAAAATGTGCGCGACTGGCTGTATGTGGGCGATCACTGCCGGGCGCTGGATCTGGCTTTTCGGGAGGGGGCGGCCGGTGAGACGTACGCCATCGGCGGGGATAACGAGTGGAGAAATATTGACCTTGTGCACAGCATCTGCGACATCCTGAATACAGAAGTCGGGGAAGGTCCCGGCGGCAATTACAGGCAGTTGGTGGAGTTCGTCACCGATCGCCCCGGCCACGATTACCGGTATGCCATAGATGCAAGTAAAATTAAAAGTGAGCTGGGCTGGCAGCCCTCCGGCAACTTCAGGGAACAGTTGCGCGAGACTGTTCGCTGGTATGTGGAACGGTACCGGTGAGTCGGTTACAATTCCGTCCTTGCAATCTCTCGGTTTCTTTTAGCTGTAGTTGAATGCGTCCAGGCGAATCAATCCAACGCCGGCGATTCAATTTTTGACCACTCCAAAAATATCAGGGAAGGATGATTGAGATGGTCAACAGGAAAAGAAGCTATTTTCTTACAACCGAGGTGTCCCTTTTGGCTTGATCCAAAACGGACGGAAAAATCAAGGCGGTGAATGGGCCAAACGCTGCAGCCTGTGCAGGCGTGGATGTTGATGGTCCGTCACGCAAGTTGCCTGCTATCAAAGTCCTCACCGGTGCAACATCCACAATCGCCTGCTTCGGCCTCCGCGCTCCATTCAAGGCCGGGACCGCTAGGGTGTATATTTTGTAGCTCGCTCCCTCGTCAGACAGCATTTTTTCCGGTTTCGGAATAATTGCTTGACACGTTAATACGATCTCCCCTTCGAAATTCATCATTTCTAATTCTTCCTTCATAATTCCCCTCCTCCGCCGGCGATAGATGATGAAGAAGCCTTGATGTGAAACAGGAGACTATTTTCCCAACCGAGGTGTTTCTTTTATCTTGATACAGAAGGGACACCTCGACCAAAGAAAACTGGCACCCATGACCTTCTGAGGAACCCCTATATAACCTCGCGGTCCAGATCCCGGAAGATAACCTCCGTATGGAACTCGCCGTTTTCACCCATCGGGTCGATCGATTCCGGAAGGGTTCGGACAAATCCCTGCGTGTACGATTCCCCCACTCTTATGAGATGTTGAAACTCCTCCTTGACGGCTGAAATTTTTATCTCTACCGGTGTTAACATAAGCACGGGAAGCAGCTCGTGCAGACTTTTTTTCCAGATGGGGAAGAGGCACCGGTAGCCCATCTTTCCAAACGCCTCTGTTCTCCATTGCCGAATATCCTCCAGGCACCAGTCTCCAAATACCAGGTGATCAATTGGGATGTCCAGTCCTGCGAGCGCCTGCTTAATACGCTCAAGGTAAATTTCATTGGAAGGATCTTCTGGAAGGGGAACCGTAATTAATGGAAGATCCAGATGGCTGGCCTGGCGTTTTATTTTTTCAAGAGCTATCTGTTGGTGGGGCACAGTATCGGTTTTCTCATTATAGGTGGTTAGCAGCTGAATATTATTTTTTTCTCCATACTCCCGGGTATAAAATTTCAGGGCCAGGTATGAATCTTTGCCGCCGCTCCAAAATAGGATATCCATCGCTTGGAAAAAGTTGTGGTTAGAGTGTTTAAAGCTCAATTTTGTGCAAAACAGGGAAAGCGTAACTCAGCCCCCGAATATCGAAGATACCGGAGCCGGAGATGAATTTAAATCATATTCTGAATTCCGGTGTCTGAATTCCTATATTTCGATTCGTTTGATCAAAAGTAACCAGCATTAAAATTTGAACAGATTCTATCTACTATGAGTAAACGCAAGTATTGGCTGATGAAATCGGAACCGGATGCGTACAGTATTGACGACCTGGAACGAGACCAGGTGGAACCGTGGGATGGCATCAGGAACTACGAGGCACGCAACTACATGAGAGATGAGATGAGTATCGGGGACGGAGTCCTTTTTTACCACTCCAATGTGCGTCCCCCGGTAATTGTTGGGAGTATGGAGGTGGCCAGCGAGCCCTACCCGGATCCCACCCAGTTCGATCCCGATTCCAAATATTTTGATGAAAAGAGCAGCGAAGAAGATCCTACCTGGGAGCTTGTTGATGTGAAGTTTGTCCAGAAGTTTGAAAACCCCGTAACGCGAGATGCGCTCAAGGAGGAACCCGCCCTGGAAGATATGGTGCTGCTGAACCGCTTTCGCCTCTCAATTACGCCGGTAACCGAAGAGGAGTGGCTCAAAATTCACGAAATGGCCGGGGCCGAACCGAAATAAGGCTGTTGTCGAGCAATGCTGGTCTTGTTTTGGAGAGAGGTGTTCTCCGGCAGGGGGGAGACGGCAGACGAGAAACGAGAAATGGCAAATGAGAAACGACTGCACACAGATAGGATGACAAAAGAGATAGAGGAAGTTTTTTTACGGACTAAAGGTATACTGCCGGTCCAGAAACTGAGGACGCTGGCCAGGGCGGGCATGATTACCAGTCACAGGGACTACCCGCTGCAGGATGATCAATTTCAGCCAAATTCAATCGACCTGCGGCTGGGGGAGAAAGCCTATCGTGTTCGTTGCAGCTTTTTGCCTGAAGATGAGACGGTGGAGAGCAAAGTAGACAAACTCAAACAGTATGACTTTTCGATAGAGAACGGGGCGGTCCTTGAACCGAACTGCGTATATATCATACCGCTGCTTGAACAGCTGCACCTGCCCGGACATGTGCCGCCTCAGAAGACGCTGTTCGACGGAGAGGCGGCGGCCGATCCGATTAAAATTGTCTCTGATGAACACCTGACGGCCAAGGCGAACCCCAAGAGTACAACGGGTCGACTCGATATTTTTACCCGTGTTATCACCGATTATTCCCACCGGTTTGAAGAGATTCGATCCGGCTACAGCGGCAACCTGTATTTGGAGGTGGTACCCAAATCCTTCCCGATAAAAGTACGAACCGGGCAGCGTTTGAACCAGCTGCGCATCCGTCACGGCTACACGCTGCTTTCCGATCAGGATATACTGCGGACTCATCATTCCGACCCGCTGCTTTTTAATGAGGAGGGACACCCCGTCCCGATGGGCGAGATAAAGGTGAGCAATGGACTTTTTATGAGCGTAAACCTGCACGGGGAGGAGGGCGAAATTGTGGGCTATAAAGCGAAGAAACACCGCGACCTGATCGACCTTGAAAATATCAATCATTATGATGTAGATAATTTTTGGGAGCCAATTCACTACCACAAGAATGATCACCTGATCCTTGAACCGGAAGCGTTTTATATTTTTGCCTCCAAGGAACGGTGCCGTATTCCCACCCATCTCGCGGCCGAAATGATCGCCTATGATACCGGGTCGGGAGAGCTCCGAACGCACTACGCGGGTTTTTTTGACAGCGGTTTTGGGGGATCGGCAGAAGCAGGAGGAGCACGCGCAGTGCTTGAGGTGCGATCGCACGATGTGCCGTTTTTGATCGAAGATGGGCAGACATTCTGCAGCATGAAGTTTGAACCCAATACTGAGATCCCCGAATTTGTGTATGGAACAGAAATCGAAAGCAACTACCAGGGACAGGGACTAAAACTGGGCAAACATTTCAGGCAGGAGGATGAGTAAGTATACTGTTGAGAAGTGCATCTGTCACAAGCGAACATTCCAGGAAATAAAAGACTATGCCCGCCGCAAGGGGTATCAGGATGTGAAGTCGCTGCAGGCCGAAAAGTACTGCAGCTGCCAGTGCGGGTTTTGCATACCCTATATCGAAATGGTCCTGGAAACGGGGGAAACAGTATTTGAGCCGGGCGCATACCTGCGTAGAAACTAAAAAATGGCTACTCTAGCTACTGTGCAATGAATATTTTTTATGCTCCTCCCGATCAAATTGAGGGTGACCAAATAGAACTTACGCAACAGGAAGCCAGGCACGCCGCCAGGGTGTTGCGTTACCGTGAGGGGGATACCATTACCGTCGTGGATGGGGAGGGGGGATGGTATGAAGGCATTGTCCGCCGCATTCTGCGGAATACCGCGCTGATCGAGATTACGAACCGGAACCGCAGGGAACAACGGAACCCTTCGCTGGTGATGGCCATGGGAATTATCAAGAAGCGGGACCGCTTGGAGTTTGCCGTCGAGAAGGCGGTAGAACTCGGGGTCGGTGAGATCGTACTGTTCCGAAGTGAGCACACCGTCAAAGAAAATGTGCGGGTGGATCGCCTGCGATCTACCGCCGTATCCGCCATGAAACAGAGCCTGAGGGCCTGTTTGCCGTCCATATCTGTATATCCCTCTGTCAAAGAGGTGATCGGGAAATACAGCGACTCCTCCCCAATGCTGGTGGCGCGCGGTGCCAAGGATACCTCCCCGGGTGTTCCCGGTGAGTTTAAAAAGATGGAGAAGGAAATAGTCCTCTTTGTGGGACCGGAAGGTGGTTTTTCGCAGGAGGAGATCGCATTATTCAAAGCAAATGGGGCTCGGATAGTGTCCCTGGGCTCCCATCGCCTGCGCACGGAAACAGCGGTGGTAGCCTTGTTGAGCCAATTTTTGAGATGAAGAGCATACCGCAATTCTAATTTCAATTTGTACCCTTATCCGCAATGTTGGTTTGAACCGCGTGTGTGAGGAGTTAAATTTTTCCTGATTTTTTATACGGCTAAAATGAATTAAAAAATCACCGGCGGAGATTAGTTATTGGTCAACAAATAACCACTCCACAATTAATTAAACCACGCCGCTCCAAAACCATAGAACTTGATTCTAATACTGGTGCGAGGGGCCGCTCGTACTATCTAACCCGGATTTCTCACGAGTATGTTGGATAAAATCATGTAACTTCATAGATGGCAATAACTTACGCCATCTATTACTGCCCAATTATCACTACAGTTTGTAATAGGCTGCGAAATTGGCCTTTCAGCCGCGTTGAAGGACAAATCCCCGGCTCAACGTACCAACGTACGTCTGCGCGGCCATTTGCCCTTCGCCTTGCTGAAAAACCAATTTCTTGGCGAGAAATCCGGGCTAAACCTGGATCAACTAACCTGCATTGATGGGGTCTGTTCGTTCCGGCTCCGGGCACTCGGGTCCACAAAAATTTCTATAGGCGAGAGGGAAATCATGAATTTCGAAGGGGGCAGTCCGAAAACTTGTATTCCAGGCAGGATGTTTCCAGTACCTGTTGAAATGAAAGAGGCCTTTGCAAAATCGTTGCTTTGCAAAGGCCTCTGGTATACCAATCGATAAGCAGCCTGCTAAAATAAAGTTCCAATCATAGGAAAATTCGATGCAAGGTGGTCAGGAGCCGGGATCAGCTGTCATCCTTTCTTATTTTGGTATGATTTGCAGCATACTCCTCGAGTGCCTGCACCTCATCCCAAAGATTCATCGCTTTTTTAAGCACATCATCAAACACGTCGTTGATCACCGGGTAGTACGCCTTTAAACCCCACACCTGGCGCGCCAGTTCGGCCTTCATAAAGCCCCGCGGCATCCATGCAATTTTTTCAAAATGGCCCTCCGGTATATACAGGGAATCCGACCTGAAATCGGGCTCTTTGACTTCATCAGAAATTACCAGGTTGTTTTGGATCATTTTCTCCTTGAAGCTGTTGATGGTCTCGTCATCCCAGGTAAACTCCTTGCGAAATTTTTCGAAATCTCCTTCCCACTCCTGCCGGAACTGATCCCCGTTGTCATCCAGGTAGTTTCGCACAAAATCGAATCCTACCTGTTTTCGCCTCATAAAATTGACCACCGCGGCCGATTCAGTGGTATCTTCTTGCACAATATGGTCGGGTACAATTCCCCCGCCGCCGTATACGGTTCGACCGGCATCAGTGTTGAACTTGAGGGAATCGGGAACATCCGAGATAAACTCAACCGCATCCGTGTAGGCATCGTCCGCACGGTGGACTACTTCATAGGCGTACTGCTCGCGACCCTCACGCGAGTAGGGTTTCTGAATCAGGCGCCCGGAGGGAGTGTAGTAGCGGGATATGGTCACGCGGATGCTGCTGGAGTCTGCCAGTTCATACTGCTGCTGGACCAGTCCCTTACCAAACGTGCGCTGGCCTACAATCAGCCCGCGGTCATGATCCTGGATCGCTCCGCTGACAATCTCACTGGCGGAAGCCGAACCCTCATTGACCAAGACGATCAGCGGCTTTTCCTTGAAAAATCCATCCCGGCGCGAATTGTAGGAGCTGGTAAAACGGGTATGTCGACTTTTGGTTGATACCAGTTCTGTCCCTTTTGGAAAGAACTCTTCCGCCATGGCGATAGCCTGACCCAGATATCCGCCCGGGTTGCTTCTCAGGTCAAGAATCAATCGATTCATCCCTTTTTTGTCCAGTGATTTCATCGCCTCCAGGAACTCCTCGTGAGTAGTGGCGGCAAACCGGTTGATCTTGATGTAACCGGTCTGGTCATCGAGCATATACGAGGTGTCGACCGTATAAAGCGGTATGTCATCCCTGGTAATGGTAAATTCCAGCGGATCTTTAACGTGTGGTCTTTTAATCGTGACATCCACCTTGGTGCCTTTTTCGCCGCGAAGAGTTCGCAGTACATCCTCATTGCTGAACCCGATCGCACTTTCGCCGTCAATTTTGATGATCCGGTCACCAGACATAATTCCAAGCTTGTCACTTGGTCCCCCGGAAATGGCGGTGATTACGGTAATCGTGTCCTGGATGATGTTGAACTGAATGCCGACGCCCTGGAACTTGCCGGCAAAATTTTCCTGAACCTGTTCATTGGTCTCCGGTTCGATATAGACGGAGTGGGGATCCAGCGATTTGAACATCTGACGGAGAGCATCCTCGGTGCGGGCGCTCATATTTTCATTGGGACTGTTGTTGGCCAGGTAAAGGTAGGCATCCTCAAACCTCTGGAGTGATTCTCCCAGGTCATCAATATCCTCATCTGCCAGCATGGTGGTATCGAGCGGGGTCCCCTCAATTTTGAGGGTACTGTCGCTCAGGTTTTTAATAAGTCCCTTAATGCTGTTTCGATACAGTTTTTCGATATCCACTTTCTCAACATAGTTATCGACTATTCTACGCTGAGTCTGGATATATTTTTTTAGATTCTGTTGATGTGCGTCGTCGGGCTGAATAACGGAATCGACTCCCGCTGCCCAGAAAAGGGACAATAGGATTAAAATAGCCACATGGGGGGCGACGAATTTTTTAAAGGTCATAGTCGGATTACACTTAGGTTTTCTGAATTTTTCTAGCGCTTATAAGTCTCAACGGCTAACATTGAAAAATATTTAGCGGTTATACCCACTTAAAAATAAAAGCTATTTTACAGTAATATTAAATCTAAATAGTTGTGAAATCTACACTAAAACAACAGGTCTTGCAATATGTTAATTGACGACAGCCATGCTAAATTTAATAATCCAGGGCTGTGATGTTCATCAACAATACCGCATTGCCGACAGTCAACCGCATGTTTACTGCTTTATCCCGGGGACAACAACCTCGATGAAAACATGCGATCAGAAGCTGCAGTAGCTCTTTCCGGGGGCTCACTATCAAGGCAGCGGATTGGATTAAAGTATGTAGTGGCTGAGATCTTTATCCTTGACCAGGTCATCAAGCTGCTTGTTCACGTATTCCTTGTCGATCGTCAATTCCCCGGTGCCGATATCATCCGGAACCGCAAACAGGAGCTCGTCCAGCAGGGTGGATAATATGGTGTGGAGGCGCCGGGCTCCAATATTTTCGACCCGCTCGTTTACCTGCGCCGCTATGGAGGCGATCTCCCGTATTGCGTTGTCGGTAAATTCTATCTCAACTCCTTCTGCCCGCAACATCGCCTGGTACTGTTTGGTCAGCGCATTTTTGGGCTGTTTCAGGATATCGAAGAAATCATCTTCGGTAAGCGAGTTCAGTTCCACGCGAATCGGCATCCTTCCCTGCAATTCGGGAATCAGGTCAGACGGCTTGGAAACGTGGAACGCGCCCGACCCGATAAAGAGAATATGATCGGTCTTTATCATTCCATACTTGGTGGAGACGGAACTTCCCTCGATAATGGGAAGCAGATCGCGCTGCACCCCTTGTCGGCTCACATCCGGGCCGCCGCTCCCCTGTTTGCTGGAATCCTCTGCCACTTTGTCAATTTCATCAATAAAGACGATTCCCTGCGTTTGCACCCGCTCGAGCGCTTCCTGCACGGCTGCATCGTGGTCAATCAGTTTTTCGGCCTCTTCATCCAGCAGCAGTTCCCTGGCTTCCTCGACGGTAACCTTGCGTTTTTTCTTTTGGTCGCCCGTAAGGTTGCCGAGCATATCCTGCAGGTTGATGCCCATCTCTTCCATACTTCCCTGTGGACCAAAGACCTGCATCATCGGCTGGCGGTTGGAACGCACTTCGATCTCAATCTTGCGATCGTCCAGCTCACCGTTTTGCAGCTTTTTTCGAAATTTCTCGCGGGTCCGCTGGTTAAGCTCCTGGTCACTGGCGTTTTCCGGTTTAAAATCATCCTGTTCGGCGCTGAAGCCGGCCGAATTGTTCGAAGGTTTCTTTACCGGGGGAATAAGGATATCCAGTATACGGTCTTCCACCGCTTTTTCGGCTTTTTCCTGCACCCGCTCCTGCATCTCTGTCTTCACCATGTTGATGGCGATGTCGGTCAGGTCGCGAATCATCGATTCCACATCGCGGCCCACGTAGCCCACTTCCGTGAACTTGGAAGCCTCCACTTTTATAAAAGGTGCGTTTGCCAGCTTGGCCAGCCGCCGGGCGATTTCCGTTTTTCCAACGCCCGTGGGACCAATAAGGAGAATGTTGTTGGGAAGAATTTCATCTCGAATATCTGCTTCGGAATTCATCCGCCTCCACCGGTTTCGGAGGGCGATAGCCACCGACCGTTTGGCCTCGTTTTGTCCCACGATATATTTATTCAGTTCAGCAACTATTTGTCGCGGGGTTAGGTTTTTCTGTTCAACTACTTGCTTCATAACGCTCTGGTTAGTCTTCAATTTCGAGGATTGATAAATTGTGATTGGTGTAGATGCAGATATCAGCTGCTATGTGCAGTGATTTTTCAACGATCTGCCTGGCCGATAATTCTCCGGCATTTGCCTTCAGGGCACGCGCGGCAGCAAGCGCATACGACCCACCACTGCCGATAGCCAGTATCTTGTCGTCGGGCTCAATGATATCGCCCTGGCCGGAGATCAGCAGGGCTTTATCCTTGCTCATCACCACCAGCAAGGCTTCCAGTTTCCGCAGGAACTTGTCCTTCCGCCACTCCTTGGCCATCTCAACAGCCGATCTCTGCAGGTTCCCGTTATACTGCTGAATTTTTTCTTCAAATTTTTCAAAAAGCGTGAAGGCGTCGGCCGTGGAACCGGCGAAACCGGCCAATATTTGATCTTCATACAGGCGACGTACCTTGGTAACGGTCGCTTTCATAACGGTTTTGTCCATTGTTGCCTGGCCATCGCCGCCTATGGCCACTTCACCCTTGTGCATTACACCCAATACGGTGGTCGCTTTAAGTTCGGATATACTCATATTTTACTATTCTTCGGAATGCGTTTCGTTCTGTTAAAATTCAACGGTTGATCAGGAATCAGACTTGTAGTACTTCGATTTGGAATCGCCGCGTGCCTGCTCCCGGGCCCGCTGGCTTCCCGGACGGGGAGGCAGGCCGTTTCGCTTGCCCGATTTTTTTCCATCCTCCTTGTCGTAATAATCCAGGTTTTCGCGTTTGGGCTTGCCGGAATCCAGTTCATGAAGCTTGGCCTCCGAGCTTTCGATGAGATCGTCGATCGGCTCGTCCCGCATTACGGCATCCGTAATATCAATATCGGACCCCGCGAGCGTCACTTTGTATTCATTCAGAGAAATTGCGTCTTCCGCAATCAGGTTGATTTTTACGAAGTATTTAAACATCCATTTCCACCGGATGCTGAGCCATCCCTTGTCAAGATATGCTTTCAGGTAGGGGTTGATGTAGATGTCGACAGAATTGTAGGAGGTATTGGATTTGAATTTGCTCAACCAGGCATCTAGGTCGGCCACGATAGTGTTTTGGGTGACTACATTGCCGGACCCTCCACACATCGGGCACACCTTCGATACGGAATTAACCACGCTGGGGCGGATGCGCTGGCGGGTGATCTGCACCAGCCCGAAATCGCTCATGCCGATGACGTTGGTCTTGGCCTGGTCTTTTTTGAACTCCTTCTTCAGCTCATCATAAATTTTCTTTCGGTTTTTATCGCTTTTCAGATCAATGAAGTCTACGACAATGATTCCTCCGATATCGCGCAGGCGAAGCTGCTTGGCCACTTCGCGGGCAGCCTCCAGGTTGGTTTTAAGGGAGTTGTCCTCCTGCTTCTCCTTGGCGGCATAGGGTCCGGAATTTACATCCACCACGTACATCGCCTCGGTCTGTTCAAAGATCAGGTAGCCGCCGGAGGGCATTCGCACGCGGGGACTAAAGATCGAATCGACATCCTTGGCAATTTTCATGAAGTCAAAGATGTGCTCGCGACCCTTGTACAGCTCCACGTTGGGAAGCATTTGCGGGGCAATCTGGCTGACATACGATTTGAGCTCCTTGAACATCTCCGGGTCGTCGATAAGCACCCGGTCGTACTGCTTGGCAAACAGGTCGCGGATCAGGCTCTCGGTCATGTTCAGATCCTGGTACAGCAGGGCGGGGGGCTTGGCATCCTCGAGACGGCCAAGTATTTGTTCCCATTTTTTCAGCACATCCCGCATGTCATCTTCAATAGCCTTCTCATCCTGGCCGGTGGCCACCGTGCGAACAATCACGCCGAAACCGTCCGGCAGCATCGACCCGACAATCCCTTTCAGGCGCCGCCGCTCCTTGTAGTTGTTTATTTTTCGGGAAACGGCGATATATTCGCCCATAGGTATAAGCACGAGGAAACGCCCGGCAATTGTAATGTCGGTGGAAACGCGGGGACCTTTCGACCCGATCGGCTCCTTGACGATCTGTACCAGCAGGCGCTGCCCCGGATTCAGTATGCGGCCGGCCCACGTCTGTTTTTGGTAATTTGATATCTTGTCGAAGTTGATCTTGGAGAGCTCATCACGGACGTTCTTGCGGATAGCCTCCCGGCCGTTGAGCATCTGCACATACTCTTTGAGATGGTCGCCCGCATCAGAGAAGTGCAGAAAAGCATCTTTGGGCGTTCCCATGTCGATGAAAGCAGCCCGGATACCGCTCATCACCTTGTGCACCTCGGCAAGATATATATTGCCGACCGTACGTTTATTTTCTTCAGATTCTATAAAAAGCTGTGCAAGTTCTCCATTTTCCAGGAGGGCTATTCGGGTTTGCTTCCCCTTTGCGTGAATGATTATTTGGTTTTTCATTGAATTTAATCCTTTTCACGCGGTTGCTGTCCCCCAAGCATGCTGAGTCATAAATAAATTCGCTAAAAGTCATTGATCTAAAATTTTTGAAGATATCAAAATTCATTGCCCATAGCGGAGGTTCAGCAACCGCTGCATTATAATTTTTGTTAGTCGAGAGGCTGTTGTACAGGTAGCCACATTCAGAGGTGGGGGTCCAGTGCAGATTTACATTACATGCATCAGGAGAGTCAATACCTCTCATGTAAAATAATCTGTTTACAACTTGTAAAAGATTAGTAAGAAGTTTTTTAAAAACGGTTTTATCTAACACTAAAAACCTGCAATTAGAACCTTAAAATTGTAAAACTCTGAATACCTTTATCAATACCAATAACTAAATATTAATATACAGTTACTTTACTATTAATGTAAACGTAAAAACCTGCCTTTATCATAACAGGGGTTGAGTTTTATTCATTCCCCGTATCCGGACAGCGTTACTCCTCCTGTTCTGTCCTGGTGATGCTGGCTCCCACCGAGTTTAGTTTTTTTTCCAGCTGCTCATAGCCGCGGTCCAGGTGGTAAATGCGCAGGATGTCACTGGTGCCTTCGGCAACCATCCCCGCCAGCACCAGGCTGACGCTGGCCCGCAGGTCAGTGCTCATGACAGAAGCGCCTTCAAGCGGAGTACGTCCGTTTACGGTCACCGAGTTTTCATTTACTTCCAGGTCTGCTCCCAACCTGTTCAATTCGGGAACGTAGCTGAATCGGTCAAAATAGATGGTATCGGTGATCACGGAGCGGCCTGGGGCCTGGGTCATCATGGTTGCCCACTGGGCTTGCAGGTCGGTGGGGAATCCGGGGTAGACCTTCGTTTTTATTGAAATTGGATTCAGCTTCTGCGGTGCTTTTACATATATCTCGGTATCGTTGATGTCAACCCGGGCCCCGATCTTGCGGAACGAGCCTGGAAATGTTCCCAGGTCTGAAGGATCGGTATTGGTGATCGTCAGCTCCGACTCCGGATGCATTGCCGCGGCAATCATGTAGGTGCCGGTTTCAATACGGTCGGGGGCGTTGTCAACCTCCAGGCCCTGCAGCTTTTCCGTCTGCCGGATGGTCAGCCTGTCGGTTCCTATACCCTCGATGTTGGCTCCCATCCTGTTCAGGGTGTTGGCCAGCAGGGTGACATCCGGCTCGATGGCCGCATTTTCGATGGTAAACTCCTCAGCTTTTAAGACCGAGGCCAGCAGCAGGTTTACAGTGGCCCCGACGCTGCTCGGTTCCAGTTTGAAGGTGCCGCCGGGCAGCCTGTTTTTGGCTTTTCCCAGCACATATCCCTTGTCCAGTTCAATCTCGGCCCCCATCGCCTTCATCCCTTTCAGGTGCAGGTCTACAGGCCGGGGCCCCCACGCACATCCGCCGGGCAGCGATACTTTGGCTTCTCCAAACCGGCCCAGCAGCGCGCCGAGCATGTAGAAAGAGGCGCGCATCTTGCGTACCAGCTCATACGGGGCCTGCAGGTGATTGATGTGGGTCGGATCGATGTGGAGACGATTGTTCTCCTCGTCAAATTCGACATGGGCTCCGGTTACGCGAATCACATTGTTGAAGGTGTATATGTCGCGCAACCGCGGCACGTTGTTGATAGTTGTGGGTGAGTCAGCGAGGAGAGCCGCCGCCATCAGGGGGAGGGCGGCGTTTTTTGAACCGCTGATTGCGATGTTGCCACGCAGGGGGGTGGGTCCCTCAATTACAAATTTATCCACTAGCTTCTATTTCTAAAATTAATGCGTTTTTTTCGACGGAGTCACCGGCGTTCACGGCAACGGAGGTAACAATGCCATTAACAGGCGCTTTGAGCTCATTTTCCATTTTCATCGCCTCCAGGATCGCCACCGGGTCGCCGAGCTCCACTTTATCGCCTTCCGCGACCAGGAGCTCCAGGATTTTGCCGGGCATCGGGGCGTTGAGCTGTCCCTTGCCAATTTCGGCGGCGGTCTTGAACCCGAGGCGGTCCAGCAGCAGGTCCTGCTCGTCGCGAACAACGACCCGGCACCACTGGCCGTCCAGGGTGAACTCAACAGTATGGTGGTCCAGTTCTACATTATCGATTTTATACAATTTTGTTCCGACCCGCAGCAGGTATCGCCCGTTCTGTTGTTCAAAGGAAAACGTGTATTCCCGCTCGTCAACTGCCACCTGGTGTCGTTCAAAGTTGAACTCCAGTTCCCGGGTTTCATCGTCGATACTGGTTTCGTATCTCATTGGCGGGAGACTCTGATTGCGGCCAGGCCCTTTTTGGTTGCCCGAAAGGTGAAATCCTGCAGGTTGTCGGCATCATAAAAAGAGGTGAGGGCAATTTTATTGCCCCTTTTTTCATACGCTTCTACAAAACCAAAACTGATGAGATTGATAAGATCATCGCGCAATTCGCCGTACTGCAGGCCGGTTTCCTCGAGCACGGTATCAAAGCTCTCGGGGAAGACAAGCCGCCCCAAGACGTTGCGTTCGGATGTAGATACTTTTCGTTTGGGCATGGTCTGTATTGATTAATGAAACTCTAAAATAGGGGCGCTACCCCTTTATTACAACCGCCTACTCGACCATTACATCTCCGTAGGTGATTACATTGTCGCGGCCATCAAATATAACCAGGCGATTCAGGCCGGCAGTCCCCTGAACCGAACTAGTACCCGAAAAGTTGGCGGGATTCAGCACAAGTACTTTGACACCCGGATTAAGTTCGGACTGGCTGTATTGTGCGATTGGGCCAAAGATATTTTGGGCTTCCTCGAAAGCATATATCTCCATCCCGGGTACTGTTTCAAATCCCAGTATGTCGATATCGATGCGAAATGAGCTGTTTAAGGGCACGGGATTGGGGTAGGGCGGGGTGGAGACTTCCACGAGTCCCTGGTACATCGGGGAAATACGCCAGTCGTCGGGATCCGTCTGGTTGGAGCCGGCAGGCCGCCCATCGGCACTCATGGCCGTAAAATTTTGGGGGGGAGAATAGGCCTGATTTTCAAACTCTTTCTGGTCATCGCTTTTAGAACAACCCGCAAGCATCAAACAAAGAACCGAGATTGCGACAAGTGCGATATTTTTTAATTTCTTCATGAACGAATAACAGCAGATTAACTTTATAAGCGTTTCATCTTAGTTTTATAATATCGAACTTTTGTGTTTATAACGAAAAGAGAAATAATGCTTAATCGGTTCCTCATTTGAAAGATCTATTTTGTATCGCTGTTGTTTGCTGGATGTTGGCTTGTTCCCCTGCCGGTACCCTGCAGGCCCAGGAGCGCGAGAATTTTACTACAAAAGCGCACGGCAGTCCCACCCCCGGCGAGCTGTTGGAATGGCGCGAGGTATTCACCTATAATGTCAAATACAGCTTTTTTACGCTGGGAAAAGTACGGGTGGAGCTTGCCGATACGCTCTACCAGGGAGAGCGGGCATGGAAGTTAAGCGGAATCATTACCTCCAATTCGGGCATTCCATTCGTGGGAAAAGAAGAAAATCACTACAATTCGCTCTTCAGGCTTGAAAACGGAACTCCCCGGGAACTGGTGTACTGGAAGGATAATGTGGATGAAGAAAAATTTGATGAAGAGCGGTTTATCTACGATTACGAAAACCGGAACGTGTACGCTTTCAAGGAGGGGGAACCCACCGATACACTCGAGCTGAAAACCCCGGCTACCTCGGGTCCGCTGATTTTTTTCTTTTCGCGGCTCCACGCCGGGCGGGAGGTCGACTCGCGGACTTTTGTCTACCTGGAGGACGAACAGGGCACTATCGATATGGAGTATACCCGGCAGCGCGATGAGCGCGAATACGAGGCGTTTCAAAATCCCATTGATACATTTTATGCCAAAGGTGTGGCCAACATTGACGGCCCGTTTGGATTTAGCGGAGATTTTAAAGCCTGGTTTGCCGACGACGAGTTGAGAATCCCGCTTGAAGCCCATGTCAAGGTGTGGCTCGGGAACGTAAAAGTACGACTAATAGACTATAAAAAGGAGTTACGGAATGAGTAAAGTTGTCTTTAAAAAGCTGCCCCACGCCAGCGATCTTCAGCTTCCTTCATATGAATCGGCTCATGCAGCCGGAATGGATGTACGGGCGGCCCTCGAAGAACCGTTCACACTCGAACCCGGGGAGCGCGCGCTGATTCCCACCGGCCTGCAGATGGCCCTGCCCGCCGGATACGAAGCGCAGATACGTCCCCGCAGCGGGTTGGCCTACCGGAACGGCATCACCATGCTGAACACCCCAGGCACAATCGATGCCGATTACCGGGGGGAAGTGAAAGTGCTGGCGATCAATCACGGAGAGGAGGCGTTTACGATTAATCACGGCGACCGTATCGCCCAGATGGTGATTGCCCCGATCCGGCAGCTGCCGGTGGAAGAGGTCGGTACACTGCCGGATACAGAGCGTGGCGACGGTGGTTTTGGCAGTACGGGTGTTAAATGAGGAATTAAGAATTAGGAATTAGGAATTGCCACGTATTTCGTACTCGGTATTGCGTATTGATGTGCTTGGAAAACAAATAATGGCCTGTCTTAATACGCAATACGCAGCAACGAATTTTAAATTTAGCAGATAACTCAAGAAATAAGCAGTTCCGGAAAACGTGTTCGAAAAAGTACAACCCTACATCACGCTTATTTCCGAGAACCGGGACTACCGCCGGCTGTGGCTGAGCCAGATCGTGTCCAATTTTGGCGACTGGTTTGGCCTGCTGGCGGTATACGCACTGGTCACCCGCTACTCGGACTCGGAATTCCTGCTTGGGCTGATCATTATAATCAAGATGCTGAGCCTGGCCCTGTTTTCGCCGTTTGCGGGCTATATTACCGACCGTTTTAACCGGCGCCGGGTCATGATCTTCTGTGACGTGATGCGCGGGGTGGTCATCGCGGGACTACTGCTGGTGAATTCTTATGAGACTCTCTGGCTGGCGTATGTGCTGACGGCGGTCCAGATGATGCTCTCCGCGGTGTTTGAACCGGCCAAGACCTCCTCTATTCCCAATGTGACCACCAAGCAGGAGCTGGTAGATGCCAATGTGCTTTCCTCGGCCAGCTGGAGCATCATTTTTACGCTTGGCATGGGCGTTGGCGGACTGGCCACCGCCTGGCTGGGCACCGATCTTGTATTTATATTGGATGCAATCAGCTACGGGATTTCCGCCTGGTTTATCTACCGGGCGACCATCCCGCAAAAGGAGATGACCCAGAAAGAGCTGGACAGAACAAGAAATCCCCTGGTGGGGATCAAAGAGGGACTCAGTTTCCTGTTTGAAAACGAACAGATTCTGCGGCCAAGCCTTGCCAAGGGTGCGTTTACCATGTATCTCGGGGCACTGGTCTACCTGCTGATTCTGGTTGCAGAAGAGATACTGATGATGGGGAGTGTGGGATTGGGACTGCTCTACGCGGCGCGCGGTATCGGTACGGGGATAGGGCCGGTATTTGGGCGCCGGATTTTTAAAAACGAGGGCGACTGGATCCGCGCCATGGGGCTCTGCATGATGTTTACCGGCGCCATGTACCTGGTGGTAGGCTGGACCGGCAATATCATCCTGATGCTGATTTTTGTTTTTCTGGGACATACCGCCTCCGGCGCCAACTGGGTGATGAGCACTGTTCTGCTGCAGCGCCGCACTCCCGACACATTTCGGGGTAGAATTTTTAGTACCGAGTGGCTGTTGTTTACCCTGACGCAGTCGGTTTCGGTATTTACCGCTTCCATGCTGCTTGAGCACGATATTTTTACCATTCGGCAAATAATTCTTCTTTTTGCCATCCTCCTGGCGGTAACCGGTGTTGTATGGCATTTTACCGTGACTGCACAGGAGCAAACCTACCAGCAGGAGATCGCCGTTGAGTCAAAAGTGTGAAATAAACTCCTGATGGATAAAAGTACTATTGTTTAGCTGGTATATCCCTTGAACAGGGAAAGACGATTAAGATGCCCCAACGGGAAAAAGAAGCTTTTTTACAACCGAGGTGTTCCCTTTGGCTTGATCCAAAAGGAACCAAAAAATCAGGGCGGGGAGTGGGGCACCCGCTGCAGCCTGTGCAGGCGTGGATGTTGATGGTCCGTCCCCCTCGTCAGACAGCAATTCTTCCGGGATCGGAATAATTGCTTGACACGTTCATACGATCACCCCTTCGAAATTCATCATTTCTAATTCTTCATTCATAATTCCCATCCTTGGAAATTCATAATCTGCCACTGGACCCAAAAATGATGGTTACTTTTGAACAGGTAATTCAGTAATTTTACCTGTTTTAAAACTTTCGAATCTGAATTTCATTACAGCAGGTATTTGATGATTAAGCTCTTTGTGACCGATCTTGACGGTTGTGTTTCTATTCCTTTTAAAACCCCGGTATGGGAATGTATCACAGAGATCAGGAACCTGAATATCCAAAGCCTTGAGGATTCCGCCATTCCCCCGCTCTCGATCTGTTCAGGTCGCCCGTATCCCTACGTCGAGGCGGTGGCGCAGTGGCTGGATGTGCGGCTGCCGGTGGTGTTTGAAAGCGGGGGGATGTACGACCTGAATACCAATCAGTTTGACCAAAACGGCTTTTTCGACGACGAGGCCCTCGAGCACGTCAATGAACTGAAGAGCTGGATGCAAAAGACGGTAATCTCCCGGTTCCCGTCCGGTATCATGGAGTTTTCAAAGATGATGGATGCCGGTTTTGTGCATCCCGACCAGGAAGTTATCGAGGAAGTGCTGCCCCTGATCACCGATTATGTTGAGGAACATTACCCGGAATTCGAGGTGCATCACACCGATATTTCGGTCAATATCATCCTTTCCAAAAACAACAAAAGAGCGGGCATCCGGAAGCTCAGCGAAAAACTGGGTATCAAACCGGAAGAGGTAGCGTATATCGGAGACTCAAACGGGGATATTCCGGCCCTGAAGATTGTGGGCCAGTCGTATGCTCCCGTCAACGCCAAGAGCTATGTAAAGGATGTGGTCGATTTCCCGCTGGAGCTGGAGGCGACGGAGGCGGTGCTGGAGACCTATAGACGGATTATCCGATCGAACAAGGAACGGTAGATGATCTCTCATCGGTTGCGGACCGATCCCATGCAGCTGTAAAGTTACTGAATGATAAAAAAGGTCGTCTGCACAAATTAATTTAAGGGACCTTTGCAGAACCTGCTATTTTGTTGGGAGCTCGTTGAACTGCCGACCTTATTGGAGGGCTTTGAAAAACCTCTTTAATTTTGATCAGTGGAGCATTATGGCGGAAGCAACTCTAAATTCGGGTAAAACAGGTAGCTGGCTCGATTCGGAGCCGGTAAAGTTTATTCTTAAGGTACTCGCAATCTACATCGTGTGGTATCTGGTGTACGAAATGTGGCTCCTTCCCGACGGCACCCTGGATCACTGGATCGCGGTCAACATTGTTGACACCACGGCAGGAATTTTGACGCTCTTCAGCTACGATGTGTTTACGGCCGGGCGCCTTATCGGGCTCGATACCGCCCCGGGTATCCTGCTGGTCGACGGCTGTACCGGCATTTCGGCCATCGGGTTGTTTATCGGTTTTATCATCGCCTATCCCGGGAAATGGATTCCGCGTCTCTCGTTTATCATAATCGGGATAGGCATTATCTACCTGGTCAACATAATACGTATAGCAGCCCTTGCGATTACCCAGGTGCAGTGGCCTGAATTCTTCGATTTTACCCACGATTATTCCACCACCGCTATCTTCTACATGGTCATCTTTGTCCTGTGGATATTGTGGGCAAACCTTGGTGATTCGAACGAATCCCGCTCCCCATGAAAAGGATGGCAGGAAAAATGGTACTGGTGACCGTTCTCGTGGTCTCCTATTTCGTTATCTGGAGGCCGGTCAGGGTCGCTTCAACGCAGCACATTGTCAAGCCGCTTTCCGAGTATATCCTCTCCGGAGAGCAAAGGGGCATCGACCTGGAAAACAGCGGATCTGGCGTGAGTTTTTCAATTCGCTGGGAGAGCGGAGAGCAGCGACATGCAGTGACCTATCGGGCGCCTGCGGGGTTTTTCTTTCTTCTTGCGATCGTTTCCATGGTGTTTATAACAGCTGAACCAGCCTACTACCTGTATCTGCTGGCGTTCCACCTGGCTGCTTTTTCGGTGATGGTTCTTTTCCTGGTAGTTGGTCTCCATTCGGTTGTCATGGGATTTTGGATCTTGGAGCTTATGAATGTGTATCTTATTCCTGTTTTCACAATGGCCTATATTCCCTGGCTGATCTATCTCAAAAAATCGGGAATCGTTAAGTGACCGGGTTCTCTTTCGGATTTCACGGGCTAATATTTTATTTTGGGATTCGTTGTTACAGAGCGAGTTTAGATCGGGCGGTAGATCAATTTTTCATTCCAATTTAGTTACCTGAAATACGATGATCTGGGAAGATGCATATTTATTGTGGCTGTTACTTGTTATACCACTGCTGGCCGGTGGGGGCTGGTGGTATCAAAAAAAGCTCACAGAACGGAGGAAACAGTTTTTTTCAGATGAGCTCTTCCGGGATCTGCGGACAGGCTTTTGGCGGCTCGGCGACCGTATGAAGATAATCACCATGCTGGTGGGGCTCACCTTCCTGGTACTTGCCATTGCCGGCCCGAAAGTGGGTACCCAGGTGAGAGAGGTTAAACGGCAGGGAGTGGACCTGCTGATCGCCCTGGATCTCTCCGACAGCATGAATGCCGAGGATGTGAAGCCAAGTCGCCTTGAAAAAGCGAAGTACGAGATTACGAGGCTGATTGAACGTCTCAGGGGCGATCGCGTCGGGCTGGTCGTCTATACCGGGGAAGCCTACCTGCAGTCCCCGATGACGCTCGACTATTCGGCCCTGCGCCTCTTCCTCAATATTGCGGAAACCGATCAGATGCCGAGTTCCACCACCGATTTCAGCGCGCCGATGGAAGTGGGTCTGCGGGCATTTGATTCGCTGGAGGAGGAGCAGAACCGCTCGAATGCCGCAAAGGTGATGCTGATCATCTCCGACGGGGAAAATCACGGAGATGATTATGAAACCGCACTCGAGACCCTGCAAGAAAACAATATTTCGGTCTACACCCTTGGTATCGGCACGCGTTCCGGGTCGACCATTCCCCAATACAATGCTGAAACCGGTTCATTGATCGGGTACAAGCGGGATCAAAGCGGCGAGGTTGTAACGACGAGGTTACAGCCGGAAGTGCTCAGGAGTATCGCGCAGGAGGGGAACGGGGAATACTATTCGATAGAGTCCGGCAGCGACGGCATCGATTCATTCCTGGGACGGATCGATGAACTGGAACAGGGAGAATTTGCGAGCCAGGAATATGCCGATTTCAAGAACCAGTACCAGTTGCTGGGAGCGATTGCGCTCGGGTTCATCTTTCTCTCTCTTGTGCTACCCAGGTATCGCAACGAATCGGAATCAGGGCGTAAGGTGACAACAGGGGAACCAGGGTAGGAAAACAGGATCTCCAACGGGGCCGGAAGCGCTTGCCTGTTTGGGAGGGTGTTCCTTGGAACCCTTGTATTATGCGTATCACTCAAAATTTTTCCTTTCACTCTCAAAATCCTCTTCCGATAACAGGCCCTGGTGCCAAAGTCCGGTAAGGTAATCCATCTTATCCATCGATCCCGGCTTGTGTTTGGGGTCTTGGGTTCTCCTGAAATTCTTTTTCTCCTGCTGTTTTTTTTGCCGGGCAATCGTCTCCTCGATCATCTGCTTCAGCTGCCCGGGGTTTTCCATACCGATCAGCTCCACCGATGTGGCCGACGTGCTGAGCAGGAGCGTACCGACATTCAATTTTTCCTGGAGCCAGCCCTGTTCGATGGTCACCTTCTCAATGTTGACCAAATCGATATTGCGGTGATATTTTGAGTCGATTGACGAGATCTGGGTATCAGTGACCGCAAAACGAATGTTCTTGTGTTTTTTTCGCACAAAATAAAAGGCAATCAGCCCGATCCCGAACAGCGGTATCGCAAGCACCGACAGCACATAAGCAATAAAATAGTGCTTCCAGCTGGGCGTGAGGGTAATTTTCTTTGTTGTTGTGTTAGTAGACATAGGATAACCGCTCGTAAATTTATGAAGATTCTACAAAGTCCACTTTACAATTTAATCTAAAACTCAGCAACTGTAAACATAGGTAAAATACAGCAAAACAATAGGGGATCCCGTTCAAATTTTCGGTTGATGTTTCGTATATTATTCGCCTTTGCCAGCTGAAACAAAGTCAGTGCAAGGCTAAAAGCTACTCACAACATTCAACGAACATCTTGTGAAGGTGAAATTAAAACCCTGGAAATATCTGGTGGCGATATGGATGACCGGTGTACTTGTCGCGGGTTTCCTGATCCCCATCCCGGATATCCCCATCCTGAAGGAATCGGCTCGTAATCTTTTTCTGCACGTCCCGATGTGGTTTACCATGTCGGTCTGCTTTGCCGCGGGATTTGTCTACAGCATTCGCTACCTGAACAGCCAGGACCTGGAGCTGGATCGAAAAGCGGAGTCGGCCACGCAGGTGGGACTTGTTTTTGGTATCTGCGGGTTGGTTACCGGTTCGCTCTGGGCACGTTTTACCTGGGGAACATGGTGGACGTTTGCGGAGCCGCGCATGAATCTTTCGGCGCTGGCCATGATGATATACGTCGCCTATTTTGTACTGCGCACCGCCTTTGACAACCGGGAAAAACGGGCCAAGCTGTCGGCCGTATATAATGTATTTGCCGCTACTACAATCCCGTTTTTGCTGTATATTGTACCAAGGCAGCTGCCGAGCCTGCATCCCGGGGCCGAAGGTAATCCCGCATTCAGCGAAATTACCGCGCCCGAGCTGCGTTATATCTTTTATCCTGCTATTATTGGATTTATCGGGCTGTCAATATGGTTGATAGAGATACTCAATCGTTACAAAAAAATTAAATACCAGTATGAAGAATCGTCTGTATGAATAAGATTTGGGCCCAAATACAAGAAGATACGCTTTCAAACGTTGGCAAAGTCGACACGCTCACCGAAACCTATTCCCAGAAATGGGAGGGAACGAGCGGCATGGAAAACGCGGGCGTGCTGATGCAAACAGCGGCCTCCTACGATCTTATTTTCATCGTGTTGGGCGTCAGCCTGATTATCTGGTTTATTCTCCTGTTTTTTATCATCCGGGTAGACAAAAAAGTCGCCAAACTAGAAGACAAGGTAACTAAAGAACACACACAATAATCTCATGAGACCCAAAGTTTTAGTAGGAATTGTAGCTATTGTCGGTTTTACCTCGCTGTTGATGTACAATTTTGGTAACAGCATCAGCACCTATGTTAACTTTGAACAAGCCGAAGGTATGAGCGGGGCTCATGTTGTGGGCAAGTGGGACGACTCCCGGGACTACGGTTTTTCAATGGAAAACAAGCAGTTTTCTTTCTTTATGGAAGATCAGGATGGCAACATTCGCCGGGTGGTGTATCCAAAGCCAAAACCCAACAACTTTGAACAGGCTACCCAGCTGGTGGTCATCGGGGAGATGGATAACGGCGTCTTTTACGCCAACGACATGCTGATGAAGTGTCCCTCCAAATATAACGATGCAGATGCCGCCGAGTTTGAACGGGCCAGTGCCGCCGGGTAATCAATTGGTCGCTCCATGTTTTATCAACTGCAGCGGCTGCCCTGAGCGTGCACTGGCAGCCACAACCTTGTCCAGGTCTCTGGCGCCAGACTTATGCTGATCTGTGACTTTCAATTCTAAAATTTTGTACAAAACCTGATGATTGGTACAATAGGAAACATCCTGATTTATGTGGCTTTTGCCACAAGTATTTTTGCCGGCATTGGCTATTTTTTGTATTCCAGTCGCGACGATGAACGCCTGTATCGCATCTCCAACTGGCTGTTTGGAATAAAGGGAGCCCTTATTATAGCGGCCTCCGGGTTGCTGCTCTACCTGATCCTAAACCACCAGTTTCAATACTATTATGTATACAATTACACCAGCAGTGATCTGCAGCTGAAGTACCTGATCTCCGCGTTATGGGGCGGCCAGGAGGGCAGCTTCATGGTATGGATCCTGTGTTCATTTTTTATCGGCCTGGGACTGATGAAATGGACGGAAAAGCCGTATCGCGGGCCGGTGCTGTTCTTTTTAACACTCACGCAAATATTCCTGATTTCGATGATAGCGGGGGTCTCCATCGGGGATTTGCAGCTGGGAGCCTCCCCGTTTCGAACGCTGGCCCAGGAGATGCCGAACGCGCCCTTTATACAGGCCAATCCCGATTTTGTGCCCTCCGAAGGGAAAGGACTCAACGACCTGCTGAAAAGTCCCTGGATGATGATTCACCCTCCGGTGCTTTTCCTCGGGTTTGCGATGATGACGATTCCCTACTGTTTTGCGATGGCCGCCCTCTGGAAAGAGAAGTATAATGAGTGGGTACATCCCGCCATGCCGTGGACCCTCGGGGCAAACGTGGCCCTGCTCACTGCAATCTTCCTGGGCGGGTACTGGGCTTATGTAACGCTCTCCTTTGGCGGATACTGGGCGTGGGACCCGGTCGAAAACGCCTCGTTTGTTCCCTGGCTGCTGGGTACGGCGGGTATCCATACAATGGTAATACAGAAGAAGAGTTCCACGTCGCAAAAAGCCTCTATCGTCTTTGCAATCCTCGCATATGTGGCTATCGTCTATGAAACGTTCCTCACGCGTTCCGGAATTCTGGCCGACTCCTCGGTACACAGCTTTGTGGACCTGGGACTCTACAACCAGCTGCTGGCCTTTATGTTTGTCGTAACGGCCGTAGGCATCGGGATGTTGATCTACCGCTATAAAGATCTGCCGCGGCAGAATAAGGAGTCGAAACTGCTGAGCAGGGAGTTTATGACTTTCGCGGGGGCCATGGTGCTGTTCCTGATCGGGTTTGTGATCATTATCGGTACCAGTTCCCCGATTATCGGCCGGCTGTTTGAGGCAAACCCCACGCCGCCGGAGATCAGCTTCTACAACGAGTGGACCATGCCGCTGGCCATACTGGCGGCGTTTATGACCGTGATCGGCCAGTTCCTGTTCTGGAAACGACAGGATGCGGAATCGCTGGCACGCGATCTCACCTGGCCGGTGATCATTAGCTGCGTGCTGACGCTGGCCACCATGATGCTCGGCAATGTACGTAACTTTTACTACCTGCTCTATATTCTTGCCGGCTGGTTTGCCCTGGTTGGTAACGGTTTCATGATGGTTCGGATGATGTTTAAAAATCCGAAATTGATCGGGGGCGCATTGACGCATGTCGGTTTTGGAGTGCTGCTGCTTGGTATCCTGGCCTCCTCTGCATACAACGGAACCCTGCTGGATCTTTCCACCCGGAATTATAATGAGGCGATAGCCGCGGGAAAGGTCACGGATGACGAGGGAATACCTGTCCGCCAAAAGGTGAACTTTCTTGAGCTGAAATTGAACGAGCCCAAGGTGGTGAACGGTAAATACAAAGTGACCTATGAGGGATATACGCTGGCCAACCAGGAACGCCCGGGTCAGCAACAGTACAAAATTAAATTTGAGCCGGTAGACGGCAACGGCCGCCAGTTTACCCTTTATCCCGAAGTCTACCCGATGCTTTCCAGCTCTTCGGCCAATCGCATTGAGTGGTCGGTGGATCCGGATGTCTATACTACTTTTATGAGCGATATCTATATGTACGTGGCGGGCAGCTCTTACGTGGAGCAGAAAAACGAGCAGGTTAAAAATAACAGCCCGGACAACTCAAATATGCAGCCGGCATCGGCCTCCCAAACGACGCCGGATCAGCAGAGCGATTCCACCCAGGTACAGACCATCAGCCTTGGCAGGGGAGAGTCGCTGAATATGGGGGGCTACCAGTTCGACTTTTCCGATTACACGCCCGCGGACCCGGAATCCCTGCCCGACAGTACACTCATTGCCGTGCGCGCCGATCTCGATGTTATTCACCGGGCCACCGGGGTCAGGGATACACTCAATCCGCTGTTCGCAATTTACAAAAAGGATGGAAAAAGCTGGACGTACGCTCCGCCCATGCAGGTTCCCGGGCGGGATATGTTTGTCCAGTTTACGAGCGTGGATCCCTCTACCGGCAAAATCGAGCTTAAAGTCCATGGTATTGAGGGAGAGCCGCAGGACGAATGGGTGCTGATTGTGGCCGAGGAAAAACCGTTTGTTTCGGTTGTGTGGCTCGGTACATTTATCCTGATGGCGGGATTCAGCGTCTCTATATTTCGGCATTGGGACCGGGACCGCAAAAAAAACTAATTACAGATCGGAAATCCCGTGTACAGATGAAATGGTTCCTGCCGATTATACTGGTTTTGGGGTTGTCAGGCAGTGCTGTTTCCCAGGACCTGGATAGTGAAGCCTCCGCTCCCCGACTGGATTCCGATCCCAAAATCGCATTTCTCAAGTCGCTGGTTGTCCCCGGGTGGGGGCACCACCACGTGAATCCCTCGGATTGGGAACGGGGACAGTATCACCTGGCGGCAGAGGCGGCGCTTTTGCTCTCCTATGCTGGATTGAAGATACATTCGGGCAATATGCGGCAGAACTGGTTTACCTATGCCCGTGCAGAGGCTGGGGTAGATATTGAGCCGCGCGACCGCGGCTTCCGGCTTGCCGTGGAAGATTACGACAACCTCGATGCCTACAACGATTACCAGGAGCGGAGCCGAAACTGGGATCAACTGTATGAAGATATTCCCGCCAACCGGTGGAACTGGTCGGATACCGGGGCGCGGCACCACTACCGGGATTTGAGATCGCGGTTTGAAACAATGGAACAGCAGTTGCCGGCCCTGCTCTCCCTGATGGTGTTGAACCGGGTGATCAGTGCGGTCAGCGCCTATAACCGGGCGCAGCATTCAAAATCTGCAGGAACCACGTTTTCTCTTGATCCCGTACAGGGAACCCACGGTGTTGTGGCACGAATGAGCTTTCGCTTTTGATGGTTAATCACGCAATATTTCGCCAGTCATCCCCGGGCTTGCGGCGTCAAAATTATTGATCATGGCCCGTTATAAAATATATGTCGAATACGATGGGACCGATTACTACGGCTGGCAGCGACAGCCGGAAGGGCCAACGGTGGAGGGAACGATAGAAGAGGCGTTGTCCCAAATTCTGGGATATCCTGTCGATATAAAAGGGCAGGGGCGCACCGACAGCGGGGTTCATGCCGAGGAGCAGGTTGCCCATTTCGATTACCCGGACGAGCTGGACGCCGACCGACTAATCTATGCGCTGCTTGGCGTACTCCCGCGGAATATATCAGTATACCGCCTGGAACAGGTTCGGGATGACTTTCACGCCCGTTTTGACGCTCGCAGCCGGCGCTACCGGTACCAAATTGTTACGCGCTCCAGTCCGCTCAACCTGCGCTATGCCCAGATGGTGCTGAACCCGCTGGACTTGCAGGCGATGCAGATCTGCGCTTCTTCTGTTCGGGGAGTCCATGACTTCGAAAGCTTTATAAAATCGGACCCTGAACAGGGAAACACCAGCTGCGATATACTGCTCTCAGAGTTTGAACAGCGGGGACATATGCTGGTATATCATATCGAAGCCAATCGCTTTTTGCGACACCTGGTTCGGCGGTTGGTGGGAACAATCCTGCAAGTCGGCAAAGGCAAGAAAACGGTGGATGAATTTATCTATCTGCTGGACCATCCCTCGGCAGACCAAAACGGTCACGGAACCCCCTCAAAGGGGCTGATACTGGAGAAGGTGAGGTACTAAAAAAGTTTTAAATTCGCCTTGACTTGAGTTGCATGAATCCATTATATTTGTCCTCTGTTTGAGACGGTTGAAACAGGTAATCAACTGCTCTATTCCTCGGTAGCTCAGCGGCAGAGCAATCGGCTGTTAACCGATGGGTCGTAGGTTCGAATCCTACCCGGGGAGCCATCACATAATGAAGTGCGAATCTGGTCCTTTCCAGGTTCGCACTTTCTTATTTTGTGCCAGTCTTTTCCCACCTTTTTATCAGCTATACAGTTGATCTCAACTTATCCAGATGCTTGAGGACCAAAAGGGCATACAAGGGAATTACTAAAGTGGAAGGTTAATTTTCACTCGAAATATTGTTTCCCAGAGGCTGGAAAACGTTGGAAAAATTCCTGCCGCTGGGTTCCTGGAAGATATCGAGGTCGAAGAATGCTACCGTAGCATACAGGTGGTCAAAAATATCTGCCTGTATGGTCTCATACTCCAGCCAGGCGGTGGTATTGGTAAAACAGTAGATCTCCAGGGGAATGCCCCGGCTCTCCGTTCCGAGCTGGCGAACCATCACGGTCATATCCTGTTTAATTTGGGGATGGTTTTTCAGGTACAATTCAACATACTTTCTGAACACTCCAAGATTGGTCATTCGCCGTCCATTGATCAATACAGACGTATCCAGGTTATGTTTCTCATTGTATTCTTCAATCTCTTTCTGCCTCGTTTCCAGGTATTCCTTGAGCAGGTGGTATTTTTTGAGCTCCTCGCGCATCTCCGCATCTACAAACTTTACTGTATGGGAATCGATATAAATCGCCCTCTTGATTCTCCGCCCGCCGCTCTGCTGCATGCCTCTCCAGTTTTTAAAGCTGTCGGTGATAAAATAATAGGTCGGAATGGTGGTGATGGTTCGGTCCCAGTTCTGAATTTTAACCGTGTTCAGGTTGATTTCAATCACATCCCCGTCCGCGTTGTATTTGGGCATCTCCACCCAGTCGCCCACCCGCACCATATCATTGGACCACATCTGCACACTGGCCACCAGTCCGAGAATCGTATCTTTAAAGATCAGCAGGACAATTGCTGTCATCGCACCGAAGGCACTAAGGAAATAGACGGGTGACCGCTCCAGGATCAGGGAAAGAACCAGGATACCGGTAATGATATACAGGATGATTCTGGCAAGCTGAAAATAGCTTGCAATCGGTTTATCTTTAAAGATGGGATGGGAAGCAAGTCCGTATTGTGCAACCCTGAGAAAGGCAAAGATGATTGTCATGCCCACAATCAGCAGGTAACTGTCCGTTATTTTAATGACGAACGGAAGGGCCTGCTCAAAGTCGGCGAAAATAACGGGTGCCATGATGCGGACTAAGATCGCGGGAATGATGTGGGCTACGTTGTTGAATACCTTGTGATCGGCCAGGGCATCATCCCAGGTTACGGATGACATCTTTACAAATTTATAGAGATAGTGGATGATAATCCGTTTTGTAGTAATATAAGCGATTCCCGAGAGCAGGATCAGAATCAGGATAAAAAGTAAAAGCCGCAGGTAGACCGCCCACTCTTCAGCGATTCCTGTATTTACCAGTAGCGACTCAATCCAATCCTCAAGGTGATTCATCGTTTTTTATTGTTGTGGTAAAAAATGAGTTGCAGCTCTTCAAATGTTCGATACAATATATCACATCGTCAGCAATATATTTAACAGCACGAAATAGCGCTTCTTAAACTTCATGTTTTTTGTAATTGTCGAATTCCCAGTGCATTCTATCCATGTAGGTCAGCCTGATCGGTGGTATACGTGTTCTGCCAGCAACGGCCGACATCCGGCACACCAGGAGGTAAATTATTTCAGGGCATTTACCATTACCATGGCAAGGAAGCGTTCATGATTTTGGGAGTGGTTTTGAACCGTAGGTGTCATCGCAATGCTGCTTTGTTTTCGTTTTCATAATTGTACTCCATTTTAGTTAGATAGTTAGCAGTGCTCAGGGTGTCGGCATATGGTTTATAATGCTGTAGAGCGCATCCACAAACGCTTCCGGTCGTTCGAGCTTGGGGTCGTCTCGTGTTTTCTCAATAATCTGCAAGGGCCAACCGTACTTTTTGCTTGCGGCTTCTGCAATGTTAAGTTTGTTCGCTTTGTCATGTCGTCCCCATATCAGGGCTGTGGGGACATTAATTTCCCGTAATTCTTTGTCAGGAATCTTTGGGATACCGAGTTTTTTCATCATGAATTGCAAAGCATCGCTCCGCTCTTTATCGCGGGCGCATTCAAGATTATATGCTACAAAGGGATCCCAGTATTTCCCCATGCTTTGACGCAGGGTATCCACATCATACATGCAGTGCGGGAAGAAACGGCTAAAGTTTTTCTCGGTTGGCCAGAGCATGAAGCGGAACAGATTAAAAGCAAAGCTGGGTTTTGGCCTGAATTTTCCAAGCCCGAGTGAATTGACGAGCACCAACCGGCTGATCTGATTTCCATGCTCGATCGCGAAGCGGGCTCCAATGGATCCTCCAAGAATGTTACCTGCCAGGATGGGAGGAGAGGGGCAGGTTTGATTGATCAGATCGCTGAGCCAGCCGAATACGAGGCCGGTATCCAGGGACTCTTTATCGACTCTGGATTCCCCGTGTCCGGGCAGGTCGGGTACGATTAGGCGATTGTTTTTTATAAGCTTTGGAATGACACGCATCCACCAGACGGATGACTCACCCGGTCCATGCAGCAGTATCACCGGAGTTCCTTCACCGCCCATAAGTACAGCTGTTGAAATACCCGCTATATTAAGCTGGTGCTCAGTCACGGGAAGAGGTTCCGTAAGCTGCGTGCGATTTTTGGTTGCCGAGGTGTGTTTCTCTTTTTCATGTGCGGAACGTACTGTATTCATCATAATCCCCACCTTCAATTTATAAGTGAGTAGTTTCTATTTGCCGGAAATATAACCGGTAATAGAGGAGGGCGAATCGGAGAGAGTACCCAATTGTTGGAAAAAGTAGATCTGGGTAATATTACCCATTTTTTGATATCGGATTATAAACCTTGGCCGGGGAGCGGTTTTATTTTGTATTCCGAAGACAGCCGGGCTTGATTGTAGGATAGAAAACAGCGTATTAAATCCGTTATATACCAGCTTCACACCAGATTATGTTCATAGGCATAGGCAGTAGCGGCAGCCCGGGTTTCTACGTTCAGTTTGCCCAGGATGTTGCTAACATGGCGGTCTACCGTTCGCTCGCTGATATACAGCTCTTTGGCGATATCTTTATTGGTTTTGCCGGTAGCAAGAATGCAGAGCACTTCCAGTTCGCGCGGCGTCAGCCCGTGAGTGTTTTCAGGTCTCTTTTTTTTGATAAGGGAATTGACGTTGGAAAGGTCCGGGGTGGCCCCAAGCTGTTCAAATATCTCCCGGGCGGCATGAAATTCCATCGTGGCAGTGTCTTCATCTCCGAGATTGCGACAGGCAAGTCCGATGAGTACCTGTGTTCGGGCAGATTCGTATGAGGCCTCAACCTGTTTCAGCAGGGACCAGGATTGCCGCAATTTTTTTAATGCCGTACCCGGTTTTGAATTTGCAAGTAGAACACTTCCCTGGGATCGAGCTGCAATGGCGTTCAGGTAAGGAGCTCCGAGCTCAGTGGCAATGTCTGAAAGTTCACTGGCTTTTGCCTTAGCGGTCTGTAATTCCTGCGAGGCCAGCATAATTTCCACGTATGCAGGAAGTATTCTTGATCGGGGCATCCGTTCCTGGATTTCATCTTCCACATGCTGGATGGCCGTTTTGGCGGAGTCGATATCGCCCTGGGCCAGTCTTAACAGAGCCAGCCCCGGTTGTGGACTTCGGCCCCATTTGCTGCTCTGCCGGTATGCTTTTTCCGCCTTGGAATAGTGACCCTGCAACCGGTATAGTTCGGCCTGCCTGTAAAAAGCCTCCCCGGTAGCGGGCGGACTTGATGTTTGCGTGAGCTCACAAGCCCGCTGGACTTCTTCCATGGCATCCGGCCACCTGCCACGCAATTGCAGGATTTCGGCGCGGCGCACCAGGCACTGCCCTCGATAAGGGATCAGGTCCGGCTGAGCATCGCACCACCGGCTCAGGGCATCCGTCCATTCCTGGGCCCGCTGGAGATCATAAATCTTTTGACAGGTTTCGATGATTGCGCAGTACACAATGCCGGCAACAATGGGCGAGAGCTCATCAGAAACAACACCTACCATCGCCTCGTCCAGCAGTGTTGTACCTTCCTCTATTCTTTTTTGCTGGATCAAAGCTTGCCCACAGCCTAGTCTGCCCAGTGTTTGGAGATCTTTATTTTTGAAACGGGTTCCGATTTTCGCAGCTTGATTAAAAAGGTTATAAGCTGCCTCACCGTCCCCTTGGCGAAGTTGTTGAAGTCCACGGGGTATCAGCAGAAGTCCCTGCTCAGCACATTTCTGTTTATAATCTTTAATCAGTCGCTTTGCCCGGGCGATCCAGCCGCTGCCCTGGGCATGTTCACCTCGGTTAAAGAGCACCATCCCCAGCCAGAACGCACTGCAGGCCGCCCGCTCGGTATTATTCTGTTCCAGAAATTTTTGATGGACCCGTGCCCATATTTTGGTACATTTTGATTCCTTGCCGATCAGATATGCAGCTTTCGCCAAGGATTCGAGATCATCAGCATCAAGAACGGTTTCTTCGTCCGCAGCAGACAGAAAGGTATATGCATCAGCCCACGCCTGCTGACGAAATGCTTGACGCCCCTGTTTAAGTGTGTTGTCGCTGGCCATGTGGACCCCCCTTTATAATAGAGCATCCCCTTCCATTAGGATACGGCAAAAAGTTTGAATATTGAAAAACATTTTGTCAGCAGGATGAAGTCAGAGTTTAGTAACTGCTAAATAGTTACACTTTTTTGTAACTGTACTCGACTTATCCCCTGGGTCGGAGATGTATTGTATGGGCCAGCTAATGATATTTAGCTTAAGCGGTAGGCGGAACGACGCAAATTATTTTTCAGAGGTCTTTGCAAAATCGTTGTTTTGGCCGATATCGTCATTTTCGCGGATTTGAACTCCTCATTTATGAGATATAAACTGCGGTTCCAAATCCGCTCAGGGGTTGATCTTGACCAACCCTCCTGGCTTTTCAAAGCCCTCTTATAGTGCAATTTCAGATAGAAAATTTTGTGTAGGCAGCCAGCGGCGAGGCCTGTCGCCCGTTAAGCTCATGTTAGCACTAAATTATTTGTTTTGTCCGGAAAAGTGCTTAACTGTTTCCGTAATAAATTTTTTATTCCTGGTCATTTTTTCATGTTGCGATGATACATATATCGATTTAAAAAGCCCTCCTGTTTTGCAAGAGGGCTTTTTACGTTTATAGAATGAGAGAAAGGATGCCGTTACCGGCTGTCTTTCCCGGTGTTGACATACCGAATACACTGGCCTTGATTTTTGAAACCGAACTCTTCCCAGCCTCCCTTCATGCACTCCTGCCTGGTTTCGGGATTGACGGCTATTTCAAAGTCGAATATCGTGTCGTTGATAGTGATGTAATCTACATGTCCTTTGAATGAACCATTCCAGCCGGAGCCGATACCTGCCTCGATACCTTCTACACTGTATCCATCCAGCCACTCGTCGGTCAGCGAGCGATCAAACTGGAAACAACCGTATGGATCTCCAGCCTCATTACAACCGCTGAAGCCTACCCATTCGCCATTTACATATTGGGGTATTCTCCAGAAATTTCCGTTCAGCAGATTCTCAGTGATCCACTGGTCAGTGGGGGCAGGTGGACCAGTAGTCGGGTACCCATTGTAAACACCCTCCCACTTAAGCAGCCAGGAATTTCCATTACCATCATCTACAAAGATCCCTATGGCCGGTGTCAGGTGGTCCGGAGCGGTGCTGCTGCCATCCCTGTACCAGTCAAAACTAAGGGCATTCAAATTTTCGACCGGTCCAAACGCCTGGACCAAGCGAAAATCTGTTTTTCCCTCACTATCGCTAAAGGACTGTTGCAACGAAGCCATCCCACCGTGCTGGTCCGCTACCGCGTCACTTATTATGCTCTCCCCATCTCCCCGAACATTCAGTTCTTGCCATCCCATAAGGTTATCCGGGGTGACAACAACAAGGCTGGCGGAGCTGTTGGATCCCGCATGCTGGCCTTTTTCCAGGATCAGACCGGCTGATTGCTGCTTCGTTTCTCCGGCTAATTGATCAGTATTTGTTACAGAATCGCAGCTATACAAAACCATCACTGTTACTAAAAAAATACCAAGTGCCAAATAGTTGTTTTTTATCATCTTCCCTCGATTTTATATTGATATTTATTTCCCAGCATCACCTCTTTTTAGTTATTGAAATCGGGGTGTAACCACAAAGAATTATGTTAATATTAATTGAATATAATATTTGTTGGCCTGCCGGTACCGATGCAGATCCAGCCAATATTGATCAGGTACTATTTTGTACTGCCTGCTTTAAATTGGGGTACATCTGGGAGAGGGGTACCAGTAAGCAATAAGGATTCGAAAACGTAACAATTTTCTTCAAAACAGGGAGGCTAATAAATTTAAAAGCCCTCCAGGTCAGTGGAAGGCTTTTGGTGTAGGTTATCTACGTTCAGAAAATCGGGCTGACTTTCTGAACTTGGGATATAATGTAAATTGGATTACCTCGAGCCGAGCGGTGATAAATTTGCAAGAAATGTCACCATAGCTTTGCTCCCATCCCTAACTTAACGGGGGGACCCTTGGCGAAATGTAGTTTGCTTTTTCGTAACAACTCGTGAAAAGTTGCAAAAAAAGAAATAAACTCGTGGATCTCCCGGTTCCCACTCACTCAATGAATCAATCATTCAATCATTCCACGGGCAACCCTTCCATTTTCATGATGGTCAGTGCGTTGGTGGTGGGACAGGGACCCGGCTTCAGCTTGTATTCGAAGCTCATTTTCCCGTCTTTGATCGTCTCCTCGAAATGCCAGTTGGTGAGCTGTGGAATCTCATCTTCCAGCGAGGCCAGTTCAAGATCGTGGGTTGAGACCACACCGACCCCGTCGGTGCCGGCCACATGCTTCAGGAAAGCGGTGCTCCCGATCAGGCGTTCCCGGTTGTTGGTACCACGAAAAATTTCATCCACCAGAAAAAAGAGCGGCCAGGTATCCTCCCGTTCCAGCGCATCCAGCAACCGCCGCAGCTTGCGTACCTCCGCATAGAAATGCGAGAGCCCTTCATCCAGCGAGTCCACCACGTTGATACTGCTAAAGAGCCGAAATGGGATGGCATGGAAGCTTCGGGCATTCACCGGTCCACCGGAGAGACAGAGGCACAGGTTGATACCCAGCGTCCGCAGGTAGGTGCTTTTGCCAGACATATTTGACCCGGTGATGAGAATGAGAGAGCCATTTTTTTCAATCGTCACATCATTTGTCACCTTCTCTTCGTGGGGAATGAGGGGGTGTCCCAGGTCGGTGGCGCTCAGGACCGGCTGTGAGCGATCGGCGGCCGGTGCCGAAAGGATGTAGCCAGGGTTAAGCCACGCAAAGTTGGCCAGCGAACAGAGCGCCTCAAGCTGGTAAAAATGGTCTAGCCAGCGGTTCAGTGGATCTTTGAGCTCCGTTTTGTATTGATCCAGCTTGTACGAAAAGTAGAGATCCCAGGGCAACAGCAGGTTCAGTATAGCCCAGATAATCTCACTTTTTTGGGATGAAGCCGCCGCGGCCAGGCGGACAATTTTTTTAAGGAACCGGGAGGGCCGGGTTTCCTGCTGTTTGTACAGAGCACAAAACTCTTCAAGCCTGGAGCCTTTCTTGTAGGGGTACTCTTCCAGGTAGATCAGGATGGAGCTGAATCTTGACAACAGTTTTTCCATCTGGTAGGAGGCGTCAAAGAGCCCTTTCACCTTTCCGGAGTTGAAATTATAGGCTAGCAGGTAGATTACAGCACTGAAAATAACATAGGGGGGCACCATTCCCGCCAGGTAAAGGATGCCCAGTATCCAGTTTGCGGCAGCAAGTCCGCCCAACAGTGCAAGGGCACCGGTATAGGATTCCGAGGCCGACCGGTCCAGCCAGCGGAGCAGTGCCGCCATATTCCAGTCCTGCTCCGATTTGTACGATTTGCTGATGGCCGCCCGCAGCTGAAGCCGATCTCGAAAGTGGGCCATCGGCTTGAGTTCCCGCACCAGCTGCTGGCGCTGCAGGATACGGCCGGTATCCGGGGTGTTGTCGAGCAGCCACTGTTTAAGCTGATCGCTGCCCCCGGCGTAGATCGCCGTGTCGATCAGGTGGAGCAGCGAGCGGCGCCCCGTAATGTTGAGATCGCCGGCATACGGATGGTCCTCTTCCGGCTCCGAGGAGGGGGGAGGGGGAATCTGTTCCCAGTCCAGGTCCATCCGTGCCAGGTGCGTGCCGCGGATCTTTTTCCAGAGCGTCAGCCGCTGTTGTTGCCGCTCCACTTTTTGATGTCGCGATACCAGCCAGAAAAATACGCCCAGCAGAAGCCCCAGGACCAGGAGAGTGATCGCGGGACTCCCGGTTTGGGCGGCGACATAGAGAGCTGCAATGCCCCCGCCAAATACGCCGAGGCGATACCGGGAAATACGGCTGTCCCACCGATTGACAATCTCAATTTTGGATTCTATTCTGCGCAGCTGGTTGGTAATGGCTTCTCGTAATGCGGATCTGTTTTGTGGCATCTCTGGGTATTAACAAATTTTAAAGCGGCGTTGCCGGTTCTCACGTTTGTCACCCGGACCGGGCCCGGTATTCCGCAGGGTCTGGACTATTGATATCTCCAGCCTTTAATCGACGATCTGAGCCGGGCAGATCCAGCGGTCGGGTGACAGGTTCTCGATTCTGGTTGATTCTGAATATAGGAAAGCGTCAGTGATTTTCCCGAAAGAGTTCGGACAGGAAAATCAGAGGGTTAAAATACTGAGAAGGGACGCTGAAACCAGGCAACTCTTTGTGTGACGGGTGATAGTATTAAAACGATTCCCGGGGTTCCTCCCTCAAATTAACAAGGGTGGCGCCCCAGCCGCTGCGGTCACCTGCCAGCGAATAGCTTTCAACGCGGGGATGCCGGTCCAGGAGAGCATGTACCGATCGGCGGAGGCTCCCCGTTCCCTTCCCGTGGATAATACGGAGAGCGTAGATCTCCCTTTCCAGGCAGGCTTCAATATAGTCGGGAATCAGCGAGCCAAGATCCTCCGGCCGGAAGGTGTGCAGGTCCAGCGTGCCATCAATCGGGAATTCATTGGGTTCACTGTTTGTCATGATAGCTGGGAGCAGGCTTCTGTGACCGTGAAGAACAGGGAACAGATCAATTAAAAAATGAGATAAATTCTTCTTCTGTTTTCGAATAGATGAATCCTCCGAGGTTCAGTGCGCTTCGCTGCAGGAATGATCGTTTTTGATCGACATACGAGCGCATCGCCTTGATATTGCCCAGATGCCGGCGGAAATCCTGGTCCACAAGCAGGTCGTCGAGCAGGGCCAGGTCATGCTCCTCCCCGAGGTAATCGGAAAGCTGAGCGAGACTTTTCCCCTTGATATCCAGTTTTCCGGGCCAAAAATGTGCCAACACCTGGAAGGCGTTCATAAAATATTTTACCTGCTTGCGCCACTCGTGGAACTGCTCTTTGGTACCCTCCTCGTCTGCCCTGAAGTAGTTTTCGCGCCCTTTTTTGTAGATCTCCTTCAGTCCGGGGAATAGAAGTGACTGTTGGTCTGGCAGCCCCTGTTGTTCTGTGAACGCATTTTGAACCTCTTCGAGCCGGTCGGCCATATCTTCAAAACGGTGCTGATCCCGGGCCTCCTCCAGCAGTTCTTTTTCCTGCTGTTGAAGGATGTTCAGGCCTTCTTCAATATCTTGCGGCCGGACCGAATGAGACTCCCTCGCCACATACTGCATCAGGAGAATGAACACATGTAGGTCCCGAAGTTCCGAGACGAATCGGCCCATGTCGCGAAACATATGGTTTTGTTGCTCATACGCCTCCGGTTCCAGGGAGAACTTGATCAGCCGGATCAAGGCGCGCATAAACTTGAAGCCCCTGCGCGCATCGTGGATCGCCTCGTGCAGGTTCTGGTGAGGAGGCCGGATAGTCGGTATAATCTGCTGCAGTCGGTCCGTGTAGATCCGCTTTATTCCCTCGTCGATCGATTCATCTGTAGCCAGTGCATAATCCATAATGTCACAAAAATAGCGAACCCATGGAAGGAAGCAATTCAAATTTTATAAAAATTGGTCAGCCCGAAAATCGGGCGGCGTCAAGTATCGACCACAGGTGGATGATCCATCCCAGCCAGATTAGCCAGAGGAGACCCGCCAGCAGAAAGTGGGTAAGAGACATTAAAAACCGTCCCTGCAACAGCTGTCCGAGTCCCGGTACAAAAAAGCTTGCGAGGGCGGCAATTACATTTCCGGTTGATCCTTGTCCACTCATTTACCTATTCCATTTGATTTGCGTTTATGTTCATCCGATTACGAAAATAAAGGTAAAAAGTTTAAGGAATGAAAAGCAGTTCCGGTTCGGCATTATGTACGGGATATAAAGCTGCGGGTTTGAATTTGTTTAGGTTTTGATCTTGGGTAAAATCCCTGATTTTGCAACGCCCACTGGTACGTGATCCCTTCATTTTTACGCTTATCCCGGCTAACTCCTCGATTTATTGAGGAAAATACGATACCGGTTGCCAATTTAGTTGATTTTGAAGAAAAGGAAAGCTTTTTTGTAATTTATATTCATAAAAAATTTCTCCCCGCGGAGATACTGTTGTTTTTTAGGGAGTTGCCAGGCAGCAGGAAGTCAATTCTTATTGGCAATACTGCCAGGAAAGTTGTTATATAGAACTAGCCACTAACTAACTTAATAATAAGGGATATACTATGCTAAAACGTCTTAAATCAAGTAAGCTGTCAGAATTTGTCGATATCGGGATATCACTCCTTATACTACGGGTGGTCGCCTCTTTTGCCATGATCTATGGGCACGGCTGGGGTAAATTGATGAACGTGTTCAGTGGCAATTTCCAGTTTGCCGATCCCATCGGGTTGGGGCCGACCATTTCTCTGATTCTTGCGGCATTTGCCGAAGCGATTTGTGCTTTTCTGGTCATGATCGGTTACTATACCCGCGCTGCCGCTTTGGTGCTGGTGATTAACATGACGGTGGCCTTCCTTTTTGTCCACCTGTTCAACGATCCCTTTAGCGGTATGGAAAAAGCAGTATTATTCCTTACTATTTATCTCACTATTTTCCTTACCGGTCCCGGCAAATATTCGCTGGACAGTGAATAGAAAGTGATATTTTTTATTATCCTTAAGCATCAAGGGCGACATAAACGGTCGCCCTTTTTTAATTCATGATTGACGAGCCACCAGCTCGATCCCGGGCCGGGATGTTACGTGCTGGCCATCGGTTTCGGTTTGATATTCTGGTTCATGTGGAAAAGATTTTCAGGGTCAAACTTTTGTTTTAATGCCACCAGCCGTTCGTAGTTGGCACCATAGGCCGAGGCAACGGCATTGTTCTCATCTTCCGTCATAAAATTGACATATGCTCCCCCGGCAGCATACGGTTTGGTCGCATTGTACACTTCTCTGGCCCAGCCGATCAGCCTGTCATCGTCGGACTCATCCTCCCACCTTCCGTGGACATTCATGATATATCTTGCATGACGCAACGGGTAGGCGGTGGCTTCCGCGGGTATTTCATTCTGAAGACCTGATATGGATCCCAGGAAAATTTCAGTGTGCGGAGAAGGGATGGTTCCGGCAAATTTTACCAGGCTTCCAATAAGCTCGTCAGTTACGGTTTCAAAGTTATGCGATTTCCAGTAGTTGCGCAGTCCCGGTGTGAGCAACGGGTCGAACGCCTGCTGCCACTGGGTATAGGGCTGCATCCCGGTATGTTCGCCAACCGGATTTCCAAATCCCCTTAGAAAATCCACAAGTTTTTCTCCCTTGTCGGCCTCCCCGTTGTAAAATATTGCAAGCACCAGCACCATTTTACCGTGTACGTCGTCGGGGAGGAAGGGCAGCGGCGGGGCGTGACGCAGCACTACCCAGACATTCAGTTCGCGGGGAGCGGACTGGGAAAATTCATTATACTGCCTGAGTACGTTTTTAGCCTGGTGGAACGGGAAAACCATCAGGCCGGCAAAAACTTCCGGTCCCATGTTGTGCAGGTTGAATTCGAATCCGGTAACAACTCCAAAATTTCCACCGCCGCCGCGAAGAGCCCAGAAAAGGTCGGGATTTTCCTCCTCGCTCGCCTTTATTGCCTTACCGCCGGCACTCACAACATCTGCTGAAACCAGGTTATCGACTGTCAGTCCGTACTGGCGGGTCAGCCAGCCGAACCCGCCACCCAGTGTCAACCCGGCCATACCTGTCGTGGAATTGATGCCGGTGGGGGTTGCCAGGCCGTGAGCCTGCGTGGCTTTGTCAAAATCTGCCAGCGTGGCTCCGGGCTCCACGTAGGCACGCCGCTTTTCTGGATCCACCTGAACTTTCTTCATATTGGAAAAATCGATGGTTAGTCCATTTTCAGCCAGCGAATTTCCGGCGATGTGGTGTCCACCACCCAGTACCGAGAGTTCAAGCCTGTTTTTACGGGCAAAATTAACAGCAACAGGTACATCTTGTGTATCGGCTACCTGGACAATAAGTGCAGGTTTTTTGTCAATCATCCCGTTCCAGATAGTGCGGGCTTTATTGTAGGTGGGATCGTCCGGCAGGATAATAGTACCGGCTATCGTACTTTTTAATTCTTCGATCAATTTTTTTTCTAAATGTAGCATGGCGTATCCATTATTTATAGGTTGGAAATGGAAATCCACCCCGTTTTAGGGTGTTGTCTTGCAGGATAACAGGCAGGCAAATGACTATTCAATGTACTGCAAAAACAATTAAAAACAACTATTTAGAAATAATAGTTAAAAGGATTTCGGCACTATTGACCGCCGGATTAGGTCACAGTTAAAATACTTGATAAGCTCCTTCCTGTTACGTTCGGACTATACTGCCAGGGAACCGCTCAGAATACTTCCGGGGTGACATTCACCTGCCAGTGAATGCGTTATTTTGAAGAGGAGAAAGAAAAAGCAAGATCAATAGACAAGAGAATATTGGAAATACTAAACTTTCTACGTTTTACTTTCTACCTTCTGTTGAAGAAATGACTTCTTTCCACCAAAGAGAACTCTTAATCTAAGAGGCTTTTGCAGCACCTGATGCTTAGTTGGGGGGTGGTTGTATTACCGATCTCATATAGCACATAAAGCGGGAGTACAACTCCCTGCGAACGATGATTCGAATGTTTTGCAAAGTCCTCACTAAAGCTTAAATCCATAAATGGAATTGATTTCTATCGTATTTATTCTCATTGGCCTGGTCCTCGGCTACCTCATCGCTCACTACAAATTCAAAAGCAGTCGGGCCCTTGGCAAAGAGGAGGCCGAGCTACTGGAGCGCGAGCACGCGGAGGCGATGCAGGATGTCAGCCGGCTGGAGGAGCGCAACAGTAACCTGGCTGGGCAGCTGGAGTCGACCCGGCAGGAGCTGAAGCAGGCTGAATCCAGGGCCGGTGAAGCTGAGAAGGAGAATGTACGACTCCGCTCGGTGAACGGGAACCTGAGAGAAAAACTGGAAGAGCAAAAGGAGGAGATGCAGAACTTGCAGGATCGATTTAAGGATGAGTTTGAAAACCTGGCGAACAAGATCCTGGAGGAAAAGTCCCAGAAATTTACCGAGCAGAACCGGGAGAAGCTGGACCAGCTGTTGAAGCCGCTGGGTGAAAAGATGGAGGAGTTTAAACAAAAGGTGGAGGAGACCCACAAAGAAGATCTCAAAGGACGCAGTTCGCTGGAACAGCACCTGAAACACCTGCAGGAGCTCAACCAGCAGATGGCCAGGGAGGCCAAGGATCTGACAAAAGCCCTCAAGGGGGAATCCCAGACGCAGGGAAGCTGGGGCGAGGTGATCCTGCAGCGTATCCTGGAGAAATCGGGACTTACCAGGGGGCGCGAGTACGAGATCCAGGAGCACCATCAAACCGAGGATGGTCGTCGCCTTTACCCGGATGTGGTGGTGTACCTGCCCGACAACAAGCGGCTGGTAATCGATTCCAAAGTATCGTTGACAGCCTATGAGCGGTTTGCTTCTGCCGAGGACGATGCGGAGCGGCAGGCGGCCTTGAAACAGCATGTCAGCTCGCTGCGAAGTCACGTCAAGGGACTCAGCAGCAAGAATTATGAGCAGCTGCATGGCGGCAACAGTCCCGATTTCGTGCTGATGTTCGTACCGATCGAATCGGCGTTTGGAGTTGCCCTTCAGCAGGACAGCAGCCTCTACTATGAGGCCTTTGACAAAAATGTCGTTATCGTCAGTCCCTCTACGCTGCTGGCCACCCTGGCTACGATCGACAGCGTGTGGAAACAGGAGTACCAGAACCGGAACGCGCAGGAGATCGCAGACCGTGGAGGCAAACTGTATGACAAGTTTGTGAATTTTGTAGAGAGCATGCAGGATATCGGTCAACGGATACGGCAGACCCAGGAGAGCTACAATGAAGCGATGAATCGTCTTTCCACCGGGCATGGCAACCTGACCCGCCAGGTCGAGATGCTTCGGGAGCTGGGAGCCAAGACGAGCAAGCAGCTGCCGGAAAACATGACCGGGCCATCCCCGGAATCTCTGCTCGAACATGAGGAGCCGGACAACAGGCACGAAGATGATCGTGATACGTAATAGAGAGGTGCGGCGACCATTTTATCTCTACTGCCCATGCACAACACAGCACGGTAGATAATGACATTTATTGTTCTCATATTCTGCCTTATGAATTCGATTAGTTTATTATCTACAGTTGTACTTTCGCTCTCTATCTTTGCAGCCGCATCTGTGGCCCGGGCCCAGCCGGAAACCGGTGGATTCATGCCGGACGGGCAGGTGCGATCAGAGAATCAAGCGGTCAGCCAGGCGTTGATTAATACCATTATGCCCATTGGCGTGGGATATGGTGCCGTCAAACTGTTTGATGGAAACACCGCTGAAACCCTTGGCGCCTCGCTGGCGATCTATGGGCTGGTTGTGGGTCCTTCAAGCGGAAATTTTTATGCCAATGATTATCTGCGCGGCGGACTGGGAGCGTTGACACGACTGGGCGCGGCGTTTTTGCTGCAGGATGCCACCAGCGAGGTTTTTGGCCGCGAATTTGCCGATGCCCTCGGCGTGGATAACAGCTCAGTCTCATTCAGTGAAACCAATATTGTTGTTGGCAGCACCCTGATGGTCGGAACAATCGCCTACAATATTATTACAGCCCCGGTATCTGTCAGGGAGTACAACCGGGAGATGGGCTACACCATGGAAATTCAGTCCCTTCCCGGTACAGGTCGCGCTGCGCCCGTAATTACCGCACGCATTCATCTTTAGAGGATTTGGTTAAACCAGGAGATTTTCTGCAAGTTCAAAAAAATGATTGAATTTAAAACCGCAGTGGTGGGCCAAATAACGGCTTTGCGAAAGGTTCTTTTAAAGAGGAAGTACCGGCCTTAAAAAGGAATGAAACCAATATTTTATAGGGGGCTTTGCAAAACCCCTGGTTTTAAAAAGTCCTCTTATAGTGAGCAAGACACTTGGTTGCCACCCCCCTGTTCAATTAGTAAACCCGACCCTCCAATCAATTATTAACTCCGAGGGGCTCTACAAGCGAGGCCAGCGTTTGGCCATCGTGATTGGAGATTGCGGCGTACCATGTGTCATCCCATTTCCAGGAGACGACATGCTTGCCGTTGACATCCCGGACGTGAAAATCTTTTGACCGGATACAGGAGTTGACCGCTTCCTCGCTGCGCTTAAGCTCATCAAACTGTTTAAGCTGTTCAATATTAAAGGCAAAAATATAGATGTACTGGTCTTCCGAGGGCAGGTAGTACTCCATCATTGGAGTTTCGAAACCGGGAACAAAGTCGCTCAGCACCACCCCTTTGAAATCAGCATTTTTTAGCGCGGGAATTGTGACCGGCATATTAAATGAAGAGGCCAGTTCCAGCTCGGCGTTTGCCGGGCTGGCGGTCGCGATCGTCGGCTGCACCATTTGACCGTTGTGTTTTACAAAGTGGGCGTAGGCATACTCTTCTACGTTATAAGACTCGGAGGAGGACTGCATATACAGGAATCCACCTAAAATAACTGCAGCGATCAGGAGCGTTGCCGCGGCCGCATATTTCCACAGGTAGGCGCGGTTGTCGACAGGAGATGTAGAGGCATCTTCAGCCTGGATGGTATGGGCGGGAGGCATGTCATAGATCGGCGCCTGCTGGTCATCTCCATCCGCCTGCTGTTGATGCAAAAATTGCCGGATACGTTTTTTCAGATGATCAGGAGCGCTGGCACAGGGGCACCGGGTGGATACAATATTTTTGAGCCGTTTGGCGGACTCATACTTGGATTTTACGGATTCATCCTGCTGTATATACGCGAAAAATGCGATACGAGTATCTTCGTCAACCTCCTCATCTACAACCGGTGTGATAAGTTCTAACGCTTCTTTCCTGGTAAGATTACTTCCAGACATCCTTCTGACCCCTCAGTAGATCTAATGCTGACTTTTTAATATAGCCTGTCTTATTTGTGTTTGTCTAATACCTATCTGTCAACATCAACTGGTTATTGAGTGTTCCAATCACAAATAAAAATCTATTTTTCGCTGAACGAGAGATAAAATCCGTTCAATACGGATCGGTCGACATGACGAGGTGCTGGCAGTTTTTGCAGCATGTTCGTAGAATCGATCGCCCGGGTGGGAGTAAAAGAGGCTGCCGCCAGCATGGATTCAAACTCATTTTTTGACAGGTGCAGACGAATCTTTTCTCCCACCATCCGGACGCCGGCGGTGAAGATGGCCCGCCGTGCGGCGGAAAGCTCGTCAAGGGCAAATATGGTGCTGATCAACTGGACCCTGTTCCGGAAAAACGTTTCCAGATCTTCAAGAATCTGTTGGCTCTGATGTTGATCCAGGTAATCAAAAAAGCCCTCTGCCACGATGACGGTATCCCGGTTCGGATCGAGCTGTTCAAGGTTGAGACCGCTGCCCCGGGAGCTGAAATGGTGGCTTATGATGTGGAGGTCCGTATTCTGCATCCCCTGTTGTGTCACGAAGTTCTGCTTTATGGAGGACATCCGCGGGGCGTCGATCTCAAAGCACGGGATACGGCCTTGCGAATGGAAGGCCGCCAGGTGATCAAAGCCCGCTCCCATTACGAGCAGTTGTGTATAGTCCCGCGAGAGGAGCTGTTCCACCTTCTGCCCGATAATATATTTGCGCATAAGAATGTGCATGAGGTCTCCGGGCAGCAGCAGTTCTTCTGAGATGATGAAAAATTTGCGAAGCCAGGATTTCTGCAGTGCCTGGTGGTACCAGTTCAGGGGTGGCGGCAGGTACTGAACAAGACGCTCGTAAAATTGGATAATTTCCTGGTCGAACCAGTCGTGATAGGGGGGGATGCGTGTCAGCCCATAGAATTTAATGGCAACAAAGGCGGCGGTCCGGCTTATCTGGTCGGGTCTCATGGGCGCTCTTCTCTGTTCATTTTTTGAATTGGCTCCAGGGAGAATGGCCGGGAAACGGGAGAGCAACATGCACCTCCTTATTATGTATGGGGTGTTCGAATCGCAATTCCACCGCCCGTAAGGCCATGGTGCGTCCCTCGGGCTGCTGAATTCCGTATTTATAGTCGCCCCATACCGGGTAACCTTCTTCAGCCAGCTGCACGCGAATCTGGTGCGGGCGCCCGGTCTGCAGGTGAATTGCCAGCAACGCCAGCTCGTCTTCTTGATCCTGTTTTTGGAATGAAAGAACCGCCTTTTTACTCTCCGGGTTAGTGGAGGCGGTGGCCCTCACCCGGTTTCGATTCCTGTTTTTCACCAGGTGGTGGATAAGCAGCCCGTTGGCGGGAGGCGTGCCCTGAACGATGGCATGGTAGGTCTTCTGGATCGTACGGTCCCGCAGCTGATCGCTGAGTCGCCCGGCGGCTTTGGAACTTTTGGCCAGCAGCATCAGCCCGCCAACAGGACGGTCGAGGCGGTGAACCAACCCGAGATAGGGATCGCTGTCGCTGCCGGATTCCAGCTTGAGATACTGCTTGCAGAGGGTCACCACGTCAGGGTCACCGGTATGGTCCTCCTGCGAGAGAAGTTCATGGGGCTTATCGATGATGAGGAGATGATGATCCTCAAAAACGATCGGGATCTGCGGGGTTGTGCTTGTATATTTTTTTGCCATTACGGAAATATGCATGTTACAGAGGGTTTTGCAAAGGTCCCGTTACAGTCATATGTCGGGCCGGAACCCGGGAGCTGGCAAGTGATTGCGCCACGGTTGCCGCCGCCCAGCCAGCTCCATGCCTGTGCTGACCACCGCCCGTTTGCACGGGGAGGAATATCGGAAAAAAATGGGGTTAGCCATTAAAAATATGACAAATAGATTTTTCCGGTCACCCCCGATTCAGTCCGGGCAGGAGTATTATAACGGAATCAGCTGTCAAGGAAAAGGATCCCGTTTGAGGGAACAAAAATAAATCCCAAAATCACCGGTTGGGATCAGGATTGTAGAATGAAGAATTATTAATTTCGAAGGAGGAGGTTGTATTTATGATTTATGCACTATGTCTGACCGGTGAATTTCTGTCTGTAGAGGAGTGGGTTACAAAACACACTTCGCTTTCCCGGCCCTGATGGGGCGCGGAAGCCGGAGCAGGTTCCAGTACAGACGCGACATGTCGCGTCTCAACGAGCTCCTACGACCGCTGCAGGCTGGACGGGTGGGTTATCCGTAACAAATGTAATGCAAGTGAAGGAGTTGGCGAAAAATTGTGCATCTGAATGACCCGGTTTAATCCTGCAAAAATTTAATCCTGCAAAATAGGAGTATATCGTGGTTTGGAACCTGTCTGGGGATACCCTGATTAGCAGATCGCTGACATCAAATAATGAATAATGAGCCCGTGATGATTGTGGCAAAATGTTTCTATATTTTGGATCTGAACGAAGGACATGACAATTCTATTCTCGTACATCCTGTGCACAGATATAAATTTGCCAATTTCTCCAGATGAGCAGTGAAACTACAGATATTGATCTCCGGGAAAAGGTTGACCACCTGCCGATGTCTCCCGGGGTTTACATGTTTAAAGACGATGGCGGCAACCACCTGTATATCGGGAAGGCAAAGCGGCTTCGCGACCGGGTACGCTCCTATTTCCAGGATTCACGGGGACACGACGGGCGCATCAAAGTGATGGTCTCGAAGATTGATGATCTCGAGGTCATCGTCACCGATTCCGATTCCGAGGCGCTGATACTGGAAAACAACCTTATCAAAAAGCATCAACCCCGGTATAACATTATGTACCGGGATGACAAGTCGTATCCCTATATCTGTATTACAAATGAAGAACGTCCCCGGGTGTTTCCCACGCGCACCGTAATCAGCGACGGCAGCAAGTATATCGGTCCCTATGACAGCGTAATGCATATGCGCCGGATGCTGGAGACGATCAGGAAAACTTTTGGCCTCTGTACCTGTGCCATCTCATCCAAGAATATCAACCGCACCAGGGGCGCTCCCAAATGGGGATCCTGCCTTGATGACTATCTCGATCGCTGCTCCGAGGAGATGGACCTGGAGGAGTATAACGCCAACATCCAAAAAGTGGAACGGATGCTCAACGGGCGCACCGACGAGCTGATGCGCGACCTGAAAGATGAGATGGAGATCGCCTCGGAGGCACTTGAATTTGAGAAAGCCGCCCGTATTCGCGACAGTCTGAAAGCGGTTGAAAAATACAGCAAAAAGATGAAGATGGTGGCCGACAAGAAAGTAGACCGCGATGTGTATGCGGTTACGGTTGATGAAGAGCTCTCTGAGGCCTGTGGCGTGTTATTCAAGGTCAGGGAGGGCAAGCTGATCGGGAAGTTCCACCGTTTCCTGAAGAATATTTCTCACCTGGAGGAGGGAGCAATGCTGCAGTCCTTTATCGAGGATTATTATACGGGACAATTTGCCGGAGCTATCCCCGATGAGGTTTACGTTAGCCACGATCTCCCTGAAGATGAACCGTTGCTGGAGTATTTGTGGGAGGAGAGGGGACGGAAAGTGCCGATCCACCGGCCGCAACGGGGTGAAAAAGCGCAGCTTATGCGCATGGCGATCTCGAACGCCGAGCTGTTGCTGGGCGAACGCAAGCTGGAAAAGAAGAAGGCCGACCGAAAACGTATTCCCAACTCGGTGGAGGAGCTGAAAGAGCATCTGCAGCTCGATCGGCTGCCCCGTCGCATTGAGTGCTTTGATAATTCGAATATTCAGGGCTCCGATCCGGTCGCATCCATGGTTTGTTTTGTGGATGCCCGCCCGCGCAAAAGCGAGTACAAGCGGTTTCATATCAAGACGGTAGAGGGACCCGACGATTTCGCCTCGATGAAAGAGGTGATCTCTCGCCGCTACAAGCGGGTGATGAAGGAAGAGCAGCACATTCCCGATCTGATTGTCGTAGATGGAGGCAAGGGACAGCTGAATGCGGCGATATCTGCACTCAGGGAGATCGGGTTTTACGGCGAATGCGAAATAGTGGGCCTGGCCAAGCGCCTGGAGGAGGTCTTTTTACCCGGAAAATCGGATCCGGTGATGATTCCCAAGACCTCATCCGCACTGAAGCTGCTGCAGCAGGTACGGGATGAAGCCCACCGTTTTGCCATCAATTTTCACCGCAATACCCGGGCTAAACGGACCATCAAAACCGAATTGACAGAAATTAAGGGTATCGGGCAGAAAACAGCTCAGAAACTCCTGAACCATTTTGGATCGGTAAAAAAGATAAAAGAGGCCCACAAGGGGGAGATCCAGGCGGAAGTAGGCCAAAAAACGGGAGAAGCGGTCTATGAGTATTTTGAGCAGCAAAACGGGCACCCGGAAGAGGAGTAAGTCGGGAACTGGGAACTGGTTTCTGTTGCTGGTGCGGCTTGTTGTGCTGAAAAATCTCCTGTAAAGACTGAATGAAACCAAACAGGGAGAAATATCGTATAAAAATAGTTATTGAGATTGTTGCTCGTGTATTGAGACTGTATCACATTATCATGTGATATTTATTGTCTGCCTCAGCAGATACCATTTATGGTAAGATGGGAAAACTTTTATTTACGTGAAACTTTTACAGCTTAAAATAGTCTGTATAAATAATTCAGTATAAAAGGAAGCCCAACTACAGGTGCAGTTGACTAGCTTTACTGTTTTGTTAATGGCGAATCGATTTAGCCTGATTTTTTGTTATTGGGAAGAGCAAAGGAAAAACAGGCATCAATTTTTAACAAATTCAGCCGGTTCAGTTGCATTGACGTCGAAAAATTTGTAATAACAGGCGTGAGGAAAAGTTTATGAAATTTGAGAAAGCAGAACATATCAGCTCTAAATATCAACAGCTGGACGACAAAGATCTGGTCCGGTTCTACCGGCAGAATGGCGATGAAATGGCGTTCAGCGAATTGATGAATCGTCATCAGGCCAAAATCTATTCCTATATTTACAGCATGGTGGGTAGTGGCGATGTGGCCGATGATATTTTCCAGGAGACCTTTACGAAGGTCATCACCAAGATGGACGACACGTACAATGAACAGGGCAAATGGATCGCGTGGGTTATGCGGATTGCCCATAACGCAACAATCGATTATTTAAGAAAACAAAAACGGTTTGTTGACGTTAGTTCTAACTACGACGAGGAATCAGGTACCGATTTCTACGAACGGCTGCCTGACGAGGATATGGCGAGTGCAGAAGAGCAGCTTGAGAAAGAGGAAGCCAAAAGCAGCCTGATGAAGCACATCGCCGAGCTCCCCGAGGAGCAGCGAACAGTGGTCATGCTTCGTCATTATTACGAAATGCCGTTTAAGGAAATCGCTGAATTAACCGATGTTTCTATAAATACCGCACTAGGTCGCATGCGGTATGCGTTAATAAATCTTCGTAAACTCTTTGACCAGGAAAAAGAACAAGAAGAAAACAATTATGCCGAACGACGATAATGCCTCGATTCGCTATCTGATGAAGGAGATGGATCCTTCTGAAGAAGTACTCATGGAGCGTTCGATGATGGAAGATGAGGATCTGCTGATCGAAGTGGAGTGTATGCGTCAGACACTCAAGCAGCTGGATGAAAATTTACCGGTGATGGATCCTCCCGCTCACGTAACCAGCAATGTATTACGAAAAGCATCCGAACATAAACCGAATAACAACTCCGGTTTTATTCCGTCTTTAGGGGGGAACAGAGTTGGATATGTGGCCGCTGCCGCAGTTGTAGCAGCGGGCCTGATTTCCGGTGTTCTGCTATACCAGGATGGATTGGATGGGGCCGGACCGAATGCGCAGGAAAATACGACGTCTGCGGCGGTTTCCTCTTCTCCCTCGATGGAAGTTGACCAGCCTGGAGTCGCCAACGCGGAAATGGAAGCTGAACCGGTGGATGTGCGTGATGTAGAGCCGTGGGTGGATCGAGACGAGATTCTGAGGTTTCAGGACCAGTTCGGGGAGCAGAACCAGGCGGAATTCGATTCTATCCTGAATACAATGACACGGAAGCTGAAGCCGATTGACGATCCCCTTGATATGAATTCAAATACCCGATCGCTCCAGTTGACCGGTTCTGAGCAATAACGTGATTCTGAAATATTTTGAATAAAAAATGCAGCTTAGGGGCTGCATTTTTTATTTTAGGGTATAATTTAGGAGTGTGTCAGTGAGCAGTGATTAATGAAATAATGAATATAATGCATAGCGCTGCTTCACAAAACGAAATTCAAAGCAGTGCTACGATTTAACTATAAATTTGATGGGGTGAGAGGGAGTTGCACCCCCGACCGATACGTAGTGTTTTATTTGTGATAGAAAAGAATAGGATTATCGTTAGTTTTAAAAAAATATGCGTCACGTAGTTATTTATGTATTAAGCAATATAGATATTTGACTCAGACCACAGAACTAAGCAGCCTCTGACAACTGACAACTGACAACTGACAACTGACAATGTGATTGTACACACCTCGGCCATAGTATTTCGAACCGTTGACTACTCGGAATCGAGCAAAATAGTTACGCTTTTTACCGAGGCTCACGGCAAAATTGCGGTGATGGTGCGCGGGGTAAAGAAACCCAAAAGCAAGTTTTCCGGGTTGATGGAGGTGGGGAATCTGCTGGATGTGGTTTATTACTATAAAGCGTCGCGGTCGGTGCAGACGCTTTCGGAGGCGAGTTATCTGGAAAAAACATTTTCGATTCGGTCGGACTTTGAAAAAATGGCAACGCTGACTTCTTCGGTGGAGCTGATGGGGCAGCTGCTGCATGAAGAGGAGGTTAATGAACCGATGTTTGAGGTGGGAAAGCGGTTTGTCCTGTGGCTGAACCAAACGGATCAACCTCCGCAGCAGATCTTTCCCTACCTGCAGATCCGGCTTGCTGAACTGGCGGGTCACGGGCTGCAACTGCATCTGAAAAACGGGAACGAGGAAACGCCGCAGCCTCAATATTACTTTAATTTAGAAACGGGGCTTATTTCTACGGAAAGTGCGGCCTCGTACTCCTATAAATTGACGCAAAACCAGTTCAGATATGTGCGACTGGCCCTGCAAGCCCGAAGTTCCCGTTTGTTGAAACTGGATTTTGCAACCGGGGAACTAAAACAGCTGGTTGAACACCTGGATCGCTACTTCAAATTTCATGTTGAAGGATTCCGGGATCGGAAATCGGATGCTATTTTTGAACAATTACTGCAGGATTAATTATGACTTCCCGTAACAGATATCTCACCGGTTTGTTACTGCTGTTGACTGGCATTCTTATCGGTACGATCTTTTCGCTCTACCAGCAGGGGGTCTGGATCAACGATCATGCACAGGTGAATGTGACGGAGGTAAAGCGCAGCAGCGAGCCGCTGATCCCCGAACAGCAGCTGGAGCGCATGGATGCGCGTTTCCTATTTAAATCGGTGGCTGAACGGGTCAAGCCCACGGTAGTCTATATCGAGACGGTCATCCCGATCAATGGGTCCAATATCCCCGACGATGAGGATCACGATCGTGATGAAGGATTTTGGGATCGGTTTATGCCGCACCAGGCGCGCACCGTCGGGTCGGGGGTCCTGATCTCCGGGGACGGCTATATATTGACCAATAACCACGTTATTGATGATGCGGTGCAGGATGGAATTGAAGTGACCCTGAATGACAAGCGTATGTATGAAGCGCGGGTGGTGGGGCAGGACCCGACGACCGATTTGGCAGTGATCAAGATTGACGGTAAGGAGTTGGCTTCCATCACCGTCGGAAATTCCGACCATGTGAATGTGGGGGAATGGGTGCTGGCCATTGGCAATCCTTTTGGCAGTCTTCGTTCCACGGTGACAGCCGGTATCGTAAGCGCGGTGGGACGGGGTAACCTGCAGGTAATCAACGATCAGCTGGGTGTGGAAAGTTTTATACAGACCGATGCAGCCATAAACAAAGGCAACAGCGGGGGGGCGCTGGTCAATACCAGTGGTGAGCTTATTGGTATTAACACTGCTATAGCTTCACAGAGTGGAACTTACCAGGGGTATGGATTTGCCGTTCCGGTCAACCTGGCAATAAAGGTGGCCCGGGACCTTATCCAGTACGGGGAAGTGCATCGCGCCATGCTGGGAGTGAGTATACGGGGCGTAGATCACCGGCTGGCCGAGGAGTTGGGGATGGAACAAATCCGCGGGGTGATGCTCTCTGCTGTGCCCGAGGGCGGGGCTGCAGGAAAGTTTGGACTTGAAGTGCGGGATGTGGTGCTGGCAGTAGACGGCGAGGAAGTAAATGAGTCAAATGAACTGCAGGAAAAGATCGCCGTATTGAGTCCCGGAGATATCGTGAAGCTTAAAATCTGGCGTGACGGGGATGAATTCGATCGTAACGTGAAGCTCGGAAGCATGGAATCGGCCGGCCGAAGCTTCTTTTCTGACTCCGACAGCAGCCCGGAGGTTGAGCCTGAAGAGGAGGAACAGGGCCGCCGATATGGCAACGGGGTGGAGTTCGGTTCGTTTTCTCTCGGTTTTAAAGTGATGGCGCTCTCCAAGCCGGAAGATGCCCGCAGATTTGATTTAATCATTACTGAAGTGGAGGAGCAGTCGGAAGCCGGGCGGCGCGGGTTGAAGGAAGGGTATGAAATCCTGGAAGTAAATGAAACGAAAGTTGAAGATCTGGAAACTTTAAAGGATCTTATCGACCGCAGCCTGGAGAGGCGGGGTTCAGTTCTGCTTCAGGTTGAAACAGCGGACGGTGCTGTCGGCTATTATGAATTGAAAGAGTAATGGATAATTTTTTTGGAATGCCCGATTTTCGCATTTATGTATCACTTTTGATCGCGGCGGTTTTTGCCGTTTCATGTTCAACTCCCCAGCCGGTATCCGAATCGTCGGGGGAATCGGACCCCGAACCTCAAACCGAGTCGATTTATCCGGCGTGGTTTTCAGGTACCAGTGAGTTTGTAGAGAGTGATTCCACCTTTACTGCATATGGTATGGCTGTCGATATGGATTCAACCGCTGCCACCCGGAGTGCGGTGACAAAAGCAAAGGCTAATTTTGAGCAACATCTCTCCATACGGCTCGAATCGATCCGCGAGAGTGCGGCCCGGGAACAGGATAACAGTGAGATGGAATCGCCGGAATTTATTTTTGCCCTCCGTAATGCAGAAGCATCGCTTTCCGGTATTGTGAAGGTTTCGGATAAAGTGGCGAACCGGAGTCGGAATCTGAACAGCCACCTGGGATTTGCCGCAGTCACGATTTCAAAAGAGGAGCTGGTTCGCAACCTGGAGAGCCGGATGGACTCGAACCGGGAAGCCTGGAGGACACTCCGAAATTCGGCGGCCTTTGAACAGTGGTAGTATCATTCTTCATCTATCTGCCAGCATTTTCTTCTTTCAGGATTAGCTCTCCCCAATCATTAAAATATTTATATGTAAATTAGTCATGCGGGGCAGCGTTTTTCCGGGCTTGGGGCTGCCGGTTCCCCCCCTCCGTCATTTGATTTCTGAGCCGCCCGGGACAAGCGCAACGCAGGCGTGGAAGTTCGTTGAGACGCGACATGTCGCGTCTGTACTGGATTTTGCTTCGGATTCCGCCCCCCCCCCGATTCAAGGCCGGGAAAAACCGATCTGTATTTTTTGTCCTATCTGCTCCTCCTTGGAAATTCTACATTCTTAATTCCGAACCAGGACTTTTTGAAGAAGAAAGTCTCAATAAAAAAAGGTGCAAGAATGTTGGAATGACACTCTTGCACCCAGGATAGGCAAAGGTTTGTTTGGACCTACATGTTTTCAACGATCTTGTCCCCGAATTCGGAGCATTTCAGGAGCGTGGCATCGTCCATCAGGCGTTCAAAATCATAGGTTACCTGTTTCTGGCTGATCGATTTCTCGATGCCGTTGACCACCAGTTCTGCCGCTTCATCCCAGCCCATATAGTTGAGCATGATAACGGCCGACAGAATCAGGGAGCCGGGATTCACCTTGTCTTGGCCGGCATATTTCGGAGCAGTTCCGTGGGTTGCCTCAAATACCGCGTATCCGGTGTTGTAATTGATATTAGCTCCCGGTGCGATGCCGATACCGCCTACGCAGGCTGCCAGTGCGTCTGATATGTAGTCTCCGTTCAGGTTCAGGGTGGCGATGACGTCGTATTCGTCGGGGCGGGTCAGGATCTGCTGCAGGAAGGCATCCGCAATTACATCTTTCACAACAATACCGTTGGGCAGTTTGCACCAGGGACCGCCGCCAAACTCTTCGGCGTCAAATTCCTCTTTGGCCACCTCGTATCCCCAGTTTTTGAAGCTGCCTTCGGTAAACTTCATGATGTTGCCTTTATGAACCAGCGTTACGCTGTCGCGGTCGTTGTCAATGGCGTACTGGATGGCAGAGCGCACCAGCCGCTTTGTTCCCTCTATGGAAACCGGCTTGATACCCAAAGAAGTGGTGTCCGGGAAACGGATCTGTGTAACGCCCATCTCTTCGAGCAGGAATTTCTTCAGCTTTTCATTTTCTTCCGTGCCGGTCTGGTATTCAATGCCGGCGTAAATATCTTCGGTATTTTCCCTGAAGATGACCATGTCGGTTTTTTCGGGCTCTTTAACCGGGCTCGGGGTACCTTTAAAATAGCGCACGGGCCGTACACACGCATAGAGATCCATTTTTTGACGGATTGCCACATTGAGCGAACGAATTCCACCACCAACGGGAGTCGTAAGGGGACCTTTAATCGCTACCAGGTAATCTTCGATGGCGTTCAGCGTATCTTCGGGCAGCCACTCGTCATCTCCGTAGAACTTCACGGCTTTTTCACCGGCATAAATTTCGAACCATTCGATCTGTTTTTCCCCGTCATAGGCTTTTTCAACGGCGCTGTCGATTACGTGACGCATCGTGGGCGTGATATCAACACCGATGCCGTCACCTTCAATAAATGGGATAACAGGATTGTCGGGAACATTAAGCGTCCCGTCAGATTCTTTTTTGACTTTTTGACCTTTGTCAGGTGGAGTAATTTTGTCGTAACTCATGGGCAATGTTAAATATTTAAGGGTTCAAATTCGGATGTAAAGTATACCAAAAATTTGGCGCAGGTGCACGAGGGTATATCGGGATCGATTATGAACACCGAATGAGGATATTTTAGTTAAATTGGTTTATTCTTACCGGCTGTGCTGCAGTGAGTACGAGGCCAGGTATCACCTTTCGATTTGGCACGATATGCTGTATCTTTGCGTTAGAGTTTAAAAACGGAGGTTTGTTATGCTAAAATCGATGTTCGGGCACAGGCCCAATCCCAAAAAATTTGACTATCAATTTCGGTATTACGATCCCAAGAAGGAGGAGCGAAAAAAACGGCGGATAAAGATCAAGCGACCACGCAAGAAAAGCCATCAGGGCCGGTCGGTAATGCTTTACGCGCTGTTGCTCTCGTTTGTGGTTTGGCTTATTTCAGCATTGTAGTATTTGATTGTGGGTTGAAGTTGTTTAAGGGCGAAAGTTTTTGCTACCTTTTCGCCTATAATTGATCCGTCTGTCTGAACCATAATACGTTAAGATCCCAATACACATATCCCAGATATATTGAGCGAAACCAGTGAGACTTCCCAATCTATAATTCACCAGCTCCCGCCCGAAATCTCAAATAAAATTGCCGCCGGAGAGGTTATCCAGCGTCCCGCCTCGGTGGTCAAGGAGCTGCTCGACAATGCGATCGATGCCGGGGCCGACCAGATCAAGATCGTCATCCAAAATGCGGGGCGAACCCTGATCCAGGTGATCGATAACGGCTGTGGCATGGGAGAGGAGGATATCCGTCTTTGCTTTGAGCAGCATGCTACCTCTAAAATAAATTCAGTGGATGATCTGTTCCGCGTGCGCACGCTGGGATTCCGCGGGGAAGCGATGGCTTCAATCGCATCCGTATCACAGGTCACCTTGAAGAGCAAGCGGCCCGGAGATGAGATGGGATACGAATATGAGATATGGGGAGGAGAAGAGAAGGAGTTCAAGCCGGCGGCCGTCGATGACGGGACCTCTGTGGCCGTTCGGAATATATTTTACAACGTGCCGGCCCGCCGCCAGTTTTTAAAGACGGATGCCACCGAATTCCGTCATATCCTCAAGACGATTCAGCAGGCGGCGCTTGGACATCCGGATATCGGGTTTACCGTGATCGCCGACACCGATGAAATTTATGATCTGACCGCCGGTCAGCCGATTAAGGAGCGCATTGCGGCGATGTTTGGCAAGGGATACAAGGCCAGCTTGCTGGAATTTGAAGAGCAGACCAGCTATGTGACGGTTCGCGGGGTGCTTTCAGATCCCAAGCTTACCAAGAAAAGCCGGGGCGAGCAGTTTCTTTTTGTCAATAATCGCCCGTTTCAGCACCGGTATCTTACGCATGTGGTGCTCAGTATTTACGATCCCTGGATGGGAGAGAAGGAGTATCCTTTTTTTGCAATATTTTTAGACATCGACCCAAAGCAGGTGGATGTGAATGTGCATCCCGCCAAAGAGGAAGTCAAGTTCGAGGATGAGCGGAGTGTGATCAAACTGGTCAAATCGGTGGTAAAAAAGGCGTTGAACGAGCATTTTATGGTGCCCGAGGTAGATCGGGATGAAGGAAAAGCGAGACGCTCTGATTTTGATAGTGGCTTCAGCAGCGATTTTAATTTTAAAAGTGGAAGTGGGCGATCCCAAAGCAGGCAACCGACCGGGGGAGGCCCGGTACGGTTTCCGTCTCGAATCAACTATGAATCGACCGGCCCCCAGAAAGAGGGCGACCAGTTGGCCCGGCAGCTCTACCAGCAGGAAAGCGGGAGCAGCGGGGAAAAGGAAAAGCAGCCGGGAAAATCAGGGAAGCCCGATCGTACGGAAGATGGAAACTTCTGGCAGCTTCACAACAGCTATATCCTCACCCAAACGCGGTCCGGCCTATGCATGATAGATCAGCACGCCGCCCACAAGCGTATTATTTATGAAAAGGCGCTGCACGCTACCGAATCGGCCCTGCCGAGCACCCAGCAACTGCTTTTTGCCCAGACTGTAGAGCTCTCGGCTACCGATTTTTCCCTCCTCAAAGAGCTGCACGGCATCCTGCAGCGAATGGGGTTCAACATCCAGCTGATGAGCGGCAACACGGCGATGATCAACGGCGTACCGGCGGATATCGATATCGGGGATGAGCAGTCGGTGCTGAAATCGATGCTGCATCAATACCGTGACCTGGAGGGAACGTTTGATCTGGATGAGCGCCACAAGCTGGCCGTGGCTTTTGCCTCCAAGACCGCCATCAACAAGGGGAAGCATCTCACCAACGAAGAGATGGAGGGACTGATTGACCAGCTGTTTGCCTGCCAGGAACCTTACAAGGATCCTTTGAATAAGGCTACAATCGTTTATATTGGGCTCGAAGATATCGAATCGCGTTTCAGGTAGCAGGGAATTTTCAGTCTGCTGACCGAGCAAGAATATTGATTGGCACTCGCTCAATCACTGAATCTCTCAATCATTCAATGAATGAATATACTGGCAGTAGAACCATTTTACAGCGGATCCCACAAAGCGTTTCTGCAGGGTCTCAAGGAGCATTCGCGCCACAATATTATACCTGTCAGCCTTAGCTATAAAGGATGGAAATGGCGGATGCACGGCGATTCGGTGGCTCTCGCCGGTATGGTTAAAGAGGTGGAGGAGGAGATCGACCTGCTGTTCGTAAGCAGTATGACCAACCTGCCCGCTTTTTTGGCGCTGACCAACCCCCGGTTTGCCGAGGTCCCGAAAATTATGTACATGCATGAAAACCAATTTACCCAGCCGATCCCCGAGGATGAAGAACGGGATTTAACCTATTGCTACATCAACTACCTGAGCATGCTCGCGGCCGACCGTCTGATCTTTTCCTCAAAATTTCACAAAGATGATGTGATGCGGGCCCTGCCGGATTTCCTGGAAAACCATCCCGAAGACAAGCACTACAATACGCTTGACAAGATTGCGAAAAAAAGCATGGTTTTGTACCCGGGACTCGATCTGAAGCGGTTCGACTCGGAGCCGGACACGCGGGAAACGAATGAGCACCCGGTGATTGTCTGGAACCAGCGCTGGCAGTTTGACCGCAACCCGGCGATGTTTTTCAGGGTACTCAACCGGCTAAACGACATTGATCTTAAATTTGACCTGATATTGGCGGGCGATACCCAGCATGAGAAGCCGGAAGAGTTCGAAAAAGCGTGGCAGCGCTATGGTCGGCATATCACTCATTTTGGCTATGTTGAAAACAAAAAAAACTACAGCAGGCTGCTGCACAGCGGAGATATCGTGGTGTCGACTGCTACCTACGAGTTTTTCTGTGTCGCCATCATGGAGGCGATCTACTGCGGGTGCCACCCGCTGCTGCCCAACCGCCTGCACTACCCGGAACTGATCCCCAAAAGCCTGCAAAAACCGCTGTTGCACGCTCCGGTACTGTACGACACTGAAGACGACCTGTTCCACTATCTCAAGGATCTGATCACCGGAAACACCAAGCCGCTGCCCAAAAATTCACTGCAAACGATTAATACATATTTGGACTGGGACAACAAAATTGCCGAATATGATCGGGTATTTGAAGAGTTTGCCCAGGAGGAAATCAGGCAACCACTCTGATTCAAACCTGGCAACAAACTGTTCGAATTGGGCGGGGTATGTTCAGAAGGTTTTAAACCCACTTGTTGGTTCTGATAGCGGTAATTTTGTGGATTTCAAATTCCTAATTTATAGTATATAAATGACCGTTTCGCATATGCCCGGTTTAAAACCCGGGCTTGTCAGATCCCGGGTTCAGTGACTACCTGTCGGGGACGAGGATGGATCGAACGTATTAATAAAGCGGGATTAAATTCTACAAGAGGTTTTTGCAAAACCGTTGTTTAGGCCAATATCGTTATTTTCGCGGATTCGAAATCCTCATTTATGAGATATAAACTGCGATTTCGAACCCCATCAGGGATTGATCTTGACCAACATTCCTGGTTTTTCAAAAGCCCTCTACAACTTAAAGGGAAAAACAGATGAAGATGAAAAAATCAGCATTGCTTTTAAAAACGGTAACACTGGTTCTTGTTTTTGCAGGAATATGGACCTCCGCGTCAGCCCAGGAACAGCTTACGGATCAGGAAATATTGGACCTGTACGAAGGGCTCCGGGTGGCTGATGTCTCTGACGGTATGGATATGGTGGGGCTGCCGGACGTGGGACTCATGGATCAAAAGATTGAAGCGTTGTGGAAAGATATCGATGATTTTTCCCACATTGCGCAGGGTATCGCCGTAACGGCGCGGTATGTTCCGACCAACAAGGTGGTGAAAAACCCGATGTCAAAAGAGGAGTTCCAGGAGTGGGAAGGCGACTGGTACACCAATATTTCGCCAGAACCGTTCGTGGATTCGCTGAAGGAAGGCTCCATGCTGGTCATCGATGCCGGCGGGGATGGCGATACGGGAACAATGGGATCCTATAACGGGCTGCTGTGGAAAAGCCTGGGAACCAGGGCGGTTATCTCCAACGGGGCGGTGCGAGACACCGATGAGATTATCAAGCAAAAGATACCGGTCTACCTGGATCATGCCAACCGCGGGCGCGGTATCCGTCCCGGGCGCAATGAGATTGAATCGGTGAATAAGCCGGTGGTTGTGGGCGGCGTGCTGGTGAATCCCGGAGATGTGGTTGTTGCCGACGGAGATGGTGTTATAGTGGTGCCCCGGAAGCACGCCCGCCAGGTGGCTGAGTATGCCCGCGAGATATTGAAGGGCGACAAACAGGCTCGCCGAAACCTTTATAAAAAGCTGGGAATTCCGCTGGATCACACCGTTCAGCCGGAACGGGAAGATCAGTAATTGCGAGTGCCTGTTTTGGCGCCCGATCTGTGAAAAACGATGCACACAATGTCAATTTAAATGATCATCTCACAATGAATAATACAATACATAGACGATTACAACAGGAGTCGGGCATATTCATGCTTGTTCTGCTTTTGCTGGCCGGCTGTCAGGTCCGGGAAAACAGCCAGAATGAATCCGAACTGAACTCGCTTGCCCGGGCGTACCAAGACCAGTTTAACATAGGCGTCGCGCTAAACAGGTTCCAGGTGGAGGGTGAAACTCCGGAGGCCACTCCGCTGATCACCAACCATTTTAACTCCATCACCCCGGAAAATCTGCTCAAGTGGGAGCGGGTACATCCCCAACCGGATGAATATAATTTTGGCCCGGCAGACCGCTTTGTCGAGTTCGGGGAGAAAAATGAGATGTTTATCGTCGGGCATACCCTTGTGTGGCACTCTCAGGTGCCCGACTGGGTGTTTAAAGATGAAAATAGTGAAGATCTCGGGCGGGAGGCCCTGCTGCAGCGGATGAAAGCTCACATCGATTCGGTGGCCGGTCGCTACCGGGGGCGCATCGATGGATGGGATGTGGTCAATGAAGCGGTGCTGGATGAAGGAGGCATGCGTGAAACGAAGTGGTACCAAATTATCGGGGAAGATTATGTGGAGAAGGCGTTCGAGTACGCTGACCAGGCTGCTCCCGACGCAGAGCTGTATTACAACGATTACAACCTCTGGAAGCCGGAAAAACGGCAGGCGGCCATCGATCTTGTGAAGCGCCTGCAGGAGAAGGGAATTCGTATCGATGGGATAGGTATGCAGGCCCACCTGAAGATAGACCATCCTCCCGTTCAGATGGTGGAAGAGAGCATCGAGGCGTTTGCGGGGCTGGGAGTTAAGGTGATGATTACCGAGCTGGATATCGATGTGCTGCCGGGAAAGGGAGAGGTAAGCGCGGATATGGGATCAGCGGAGGATGCCGGCGATACGGTTCCCGAGGCACTCAATCCCTACCGCGAAGGCCTGCCCGACTCGGTGCAGCAACAGCTCACCGACCGGTATGTGGAGCTGTTTGAACTGTTCAAAAAACACCGGGACAAGATTAGCCGGGTAACATTTTGGGGACTGAACGACGGGCAATCCTGGTTAAACAATTTTCCGATTCCGGGCCGCACAAATTACCCGCTGTTGTTTGATCGTGAGTACCAACCGAAGCCTGCGCTGGAGGCGGTCCTGGACGTAGCGAATGAATAGGTCCCGGTTGTATTTGTGCCGGATTATTGTATAAATGCTCCGGGAATATTATATATGGAGTGAAATTTTCAAGAATAATGCTCATTGGCTGGTTATGATTCGAATGGGTTCTGATGCTGTCGTTGCTTCAACAGGATACCGCGATAAGAACTACAATCACCGGATGTATTACACCACCACCCGTGATTTTAAAAGTTTTTCCGATACCAGGTTGCGGTATGACCAGGGCTTTAACGTTATTGATGCGACCATAACGCCGGACGGCGACCGGTATGTGATGTTTCTGAAAAATGAGACCCGCTGGCCGCCGGGAAAAAATATACGCATAGCGTACGGGCGATACCTGACCGGTCCCTATGGAAAAGCAAGTGGTCCCATTACCGGGGAGTATTGGGCGGTGGGTCCCACAGCGTTGAAGCTGGAGGACCGCTGGATCGTCTATTCCGACAAGTACCGAAAGGGAGAGATGGGAGCCGTCTCATCACCCGATCTGAAAAAATGGAAAGACATTTCAGACCAGGTCTCCTTTACGGAAGAGATGCGCCACGGTACCCTGTTTAAGGTATCAGGAACGGAGTTTGAACGATTAAAGCAGGCCCTGGAAAGTGAAGCGGGGGCATGATTGGATTGCATGTATTGTGTACTAACCCGGATTACCTCACCAACATATTCGTGAGAAATCCGGGCTAACTGGACAGATCAATTATTAAGAACTAAATATTTAAGTATATGAATTATCGCTCATTTAAAGGAACATCGGTATCAGAAGTGGGACTTGGAACCTGGCAGCTGGGCAGCAGCGAGTGGGGGGATGTCAGCGAGGAAGAAGCCTTTGCCATACTCCAGGCATACGTGGATAATGGGGGCAATTTTATTGATACCGCCGATATCTACGGGATGGGGGTAAGCGAGCGTAAAATTGGCAAATTTTTAAAGCAGGTGGAAAGTGATCGCGACATTTATGTGGCAACAAAACTGGGGCGGCGCGAAGATGACGGCTACGGCTGGCCGCAGAATTTTACCTACGATGTGATGCGGGAGCACGTGGAGAGTTCCCTTGAGAACCTGGGTCTCGATCAGCTGTTCCTGGATCAATTTCACTGCATTCCCACCGAGCAGCTGAAAAAGGGCGATGTGTTTGATCATTTCCGCAAAATACAGGATGAAGGCCTGATCAGACACTGGGGCGTAAGCGTTGAGACTGCCGAGGAAGCCCGGATCTGCCTGGAGCAGGAGGGGCTCGGGTCACTGCAGATTATTTTCAACCTGTTTCGCCAGCACCTGGCGGATGATTTCTTTGAACAGGCCGCTGAAAAAGATGTGGCACTGATTGTGCGGGTACCCCTGGCCAGCGGCCTCCTGACCGGCAAATTTGATGAGGACACCACATTCTCCGAAGATGACCACCGCAACTTTAACGCGGATGGCGAAGCGTTCAATGTGGGAGAAACGTTCTCTGGAATTGAATTCAACAAAGGGGTGGAGCTGGTCGAAAAAATTAAGCAGATCATGCCGGAAGGCGAGATGCCGCAACTGGCCCTGCGCTGGATCCTGGATCATCCGCAGGTTACGACGGTAATACCGGGTGCTACCAGGAAGGTCCATGTGGAAAGCAATACCGGCGCCTCTTCACTCGACCCGCTGAGCGGGGATATTCATCGGCGGCTGCGGGCGCTGTACGATTCCGAGATTCGTCCTAATATCCGGGGCCGTTATTAACCCGCTTCACCGGTTTACATCGACCGCTCCTTGAAGTGTGTGTGTCCTTTCACATCAAACCGGGCGATCCCGTGATGGACTGTATCCGGTCCGAAGCGGTTGTTGAGGTAATCCATCGCCTGGTACAGCCGCTTGAGCCTGGTCTCTTCCCGGAAAAAGAGCTCGGTCTGGGTGGTCATATCCAGCTCCGTGGTGCTGAGCATGATGGACCGGAACCTGCGGCCGAATTTCCGGTAGTGAAAAAGTCTCGGCACTACCTTTTCCAGGCAGTGCTTGATCACGTAGCGGTCGAGGTTGGTATGACCCGGCGCGCGGAAGGCAAACGAGAATCCCTCTTTTTCGGTACCCTGGAAACGGACCGTCCCCATAAACTTGTCTGACTTTTTGCCGTAGCCCCGCAGCCGGTAGCATACCTGCTTGGCGGCCTTGGCAAATTCTCCTGCTACCCTCCACGGATCGTCGGTCCATGTGGAGAAGGTGTGCCCGTATCCCACCCGCCTGGGAACGTACTCCGTTTGATCCATCACCACTGCCTGGTCTTTGCCCGCCACCGTCATCCACAGAATTTTCCCGAAGTAGTCCCCGAATATTTTTTGAAAGGCTGGATAACCGTTGTCAATTCCATCTTTAATGGTATAAAGGCCCTTAAGTTTTAGCTTGGCGTACCGCCGCCGCCCGATACCCCAAACCTCGTCAAGAGGGAGCGGCCAGATATGTTTTTGTATCTCCCTTTTCTCCGTCAGAACGGTAAGTCCGTTGGGCTTTTTCAGATCTGAAGCCAGCTTTGCATAGGTTTTTGAAGTTGATATACCCAGGCTGCAGCGGAGGTGAGTATCTTCATGGATCGCTTCCTTGATCGCCCTGCCAAACTCCATCAGCTCTTCCCGGGATTCCCGCCTTTTCCAGGTGATATCCATAAAAAACTCATCCATGCTGTAGGCCTCCACGTCAGGCGAAAAGGTATCGAGCACCGCCTTGATGCGCTTGCTGTAGGCGCGGTATTTTTCATAATCCACCTGCTTGAATACTACGTAGGGACACAATTTGCAGGCTTCGAGCGCGCTCATGCCTGTTTTTACGCCCCACGCGCGGGCCTCGTAGGAGCTGGTGGCCACAATGCCCTTGACCGTCCCGTCCGGTTTGCGCCATCCCCCCACCACTACCGGGATGCCGTAGAGATTATAGCACATCTGTTCCACCTGCGCGTAAAATGCGTTCATGTCCACATGTACGTAGAGGCGCGGTTTGGAGCTGACGTGCTGCATGTCGGCGGCAATCGTCTGGTAGCGCGTGATGTTGTGCACATTTCTCCGGAGCTGGTACCGGCCGGGATCCGGAAGCGCGGGAAGCGGGGTATGAGAGATGGAATTCATGTTGACAGGCAACCGGGTTTGTGATAATTTATGTACATTTGTACATAAATTATAAAACCACCCATGATTATCAAACAGAATTTCCAATGATCAGCAAAAGGGGCGTATATGAACCAACAAAATTCGCAGGAACAGAAAAAAGAGCCGAAACCGCTGGTGGTCATCACCACCGTGGCGTCGTTTGGGGATAAAAACCGCGGCATCACCCACCGTCTGCAGCCGATCCGCATTCTAGAGGAAAACGGGCGGAAACATCGCGTGCAGAGCGTGCGTGCCTGTCACGAAGAGCCCGTGGGACACGGCCACAAGCAGGTCCACGTAACGCTGGTCACCGAAGAGGAGCGATACATGAATATCGTGTTTGACACCCGCAAGATCGGCTGGTTTTTACTGAGCAGCAGGGATGAGATGATACTGGATGGTGGAGGCTAATACGGAGATTTGATCAATCCCTGGTCGTTCAGATGTCCCACATATTTGCCCAGAATTCGAACCTCCTCCGATTCGCCCGGCTCGATGATGATATCGTCGTATTCGGGATTGGCGGGTTTTAGTCGGAGCCTGTCCTGCTCTTTGTGCACTTTTTTAAGCGTGGTCTCCCCGTTGTAGAGCACGGCACCCACATCCCCGTTGCGCAGCTCCGTCTTGGAAAGCAGCACGTAGTCACCGTCGGTGATATCGAGCTCCTTCATGCTCATCCCCTTTACGCGTAGGGCAAAAAGGTTGTCTACGCTGGGGAAGAGGTGGTCAAAGGTCAGTTCCCCGAGATCCGACTCCACGGCCTCCTGCATGGTGCCGGCCGTAATTTCGCCGAGCACCGGAATGACGGCGCTGTCCGGGTTGCCGCCGGGCCACACGTCGAGCGGGGAGGAAAAGATGTAGTTGCCGTTTTCATCCTTCTTCAGCAGTCCCTCCTCGGCAAGCGCCTGGTGATACTGCACCGAGCTGTTGGCGGATTTGAGTCCGTTGCGCCGGGCCGCCTCCCGGTGGGTGGGCATCCGCAGGTGCTGCCGGAAGAAGGAGAGGAGGCTGTCGTAAAACCGTTGTCGTTTTTCGGTAAGTGCCATAACTCAGGATCAGGGTATGTATATTTGTACATAAATATAGGGATTGGAGCATCCAGATCAAAAGATATGGGTGGAACTCCTTGTAATCAGCAGGTGAAAATCATATGCTTTTCCCTTATCATTCTTACCTACTTCAAGAAGCAACGTTTATGATCCCCGATTCCAAAAAAGAAGAAATTCGCGAGGCGGCCGACATTGTGGAGGTAGTGGAAGACTATGTGAAGCTGAAGCGATCCGGACGCAGCTACAAGGGACTTTGCCCGTTTCATGACGAAAATACGCCTTCCTTTCACGTAACGCCCGACCTGGGTATCTATAAATGTTTTGGGTGCGGGGAGTCCGGCGATGTATTCAATTTTGTGATGGAGATGGACGGTATCGGTTTTGTGGAGGCGATGCGTACCCTGGCCGAGCGGTTTGGCGTTTCGCTGCCTGAAGAGGAAGCCCAGGAATTTGACGAGGAGCACAACCTGCGCGAAGGGATCTATCACGCGCTCCGCTATGCCGGCGTCTACTATTACCGGCAGCTCGTCGAAAGCGATGAGGCGGAGCAGGCGCGGCAGTACCTCCAGAACCGGGGCTATAACCGCCATATCATGCAGAAGTTCGGGCTGGGATATGCCCCGCGCGGCGGAGAAAAGCTGTATAAGGCCGCCGTCGATTCCGGCTTGAACGATGAATACCTGCTGGAAGCCGGACTTATCAAGCCCAGCAAGCGGGGATCGGGGTATTACGACACCTTCCGGGGCCGGCTGATGTTCCCGATTTTTAATCCCTCGGGCAAAGTGATCGCTTTTGCGGGACGTGTGTTGGGAAATGAAAAGACGGCCAAATATATCAACTCTCCCCAGACCAAAGTCTACAATAAAAGCGAGGTGCTTTATGGAGTGAACTTCGCCAAGGGCGGCATCCGCAAGACCGGGAATGTGCTGCTGGTGGAGGGCTATACCGATGTGATCACACTCCATCAACACGATATTGAAAATGTGGTCGCCTCCAGCGGTACCTCGCTGACCAGGGGACAGATGCACCTGCTGCACCGCTACGGGGATGCCATCACGATGCTGTACGACTCGGACAGTGCGGGCCAGCGGGCGATGAAGCGCGGAATTAACATTGCGCTGGCCGAAGGTATGGATGTAAAGCTGCTGGAACTGCCGGAGGGAGAAGATCCCGATTCGTTCGTTCGCCAGTTTGGGAAAGAGTCGTTCCTGGAGTTGAAACAGGAAAGTTCGGAAGACTTTGTTTCTTTTCTAGTTAATAAAGCACAAAGGGAAGGTATATTAGATGATACGACTAAAGTAAAACCCTTTGTAGATGAAGTCTTGAATTCTATTGCTGAAATTTCTGATGAAATAAAAAGGCAAATATATGTTCGGCAGTTGCATAAGATGACCCAAGAATATACCGCTGATTATGACAGGGACCTTATGGGCCGGGCTAATGTATTAAGAGCCAAAAAGCTTGAGGAAAGAGAAAAACAAAAAGAAAGAGCTCAAAAAAGAGAAGAACGCAAGCGTCGGCAGCAACAGGAACAAGCTCCGCCACCTCCACATCAACCTGATGATCATACGCGGGCATTTGAACAGCAGGTTAACCAAGCCGAATCCCGGGAAAAACCTCGTAAAAGCACCCCTGTTGGCAAAAAGCCCAACTATGAAAAAGAGCTGATCCGCCTGATGCTGATGTATGAACGCCCCATGATCGATTACATCGGCTCGCTCTGCAACGAACAGCAGTTTGAAGATGAAGAGCTTAAAGCGTTCTACCTGGATATCATTGAACGATACAAGGAGGAGAAGGAGATTTCGGTGCAGGTCTATGCCGACCGCGAGCACCCCTATCCGCAGCTGGTGGGCGAAATTGCCCTGGAGGAACATTCGGTCAGTGAGCGACACTCCGAGAAAACCGGCGTTCAGTATAAACGGGATAAAAATCCCTACATGACGGCCAAAGGGGCTCTTAAAGCATTGAAGATTCATTACCTGGATCGCCTCCAGCGGGAACTATATGAAAAATACCAAGCGTGCGAGACGGCCGGGGAGCGGAAAAAAGTGATGCGCACTATGAAGGAGGTGGGAAGGCAGCGAACGCTGCTGCAGCAGTCAACCCTGGATGAACTGTTCCCGGATCCTGAGTCCGACGAGGGCAAAAGCCTGACGAAAAAAACGTTTGAGTACAAGATGAAGGGGGAGAAATAGGCTGTTTCCAGGTTCACTTGCCCACCTGAAAATCATCATTTTTATTCCTTCAACCTTCAACCTTCACCTGTAACCTTTAACCTGCAACCTTCAACCTCTAATTAATGACCGATTATTCAAAGGAACTGGAAATTGCGAAACAGGCTGCCCAAAAAGGGAGCGAAATTATTAGGAATTATACCTCGAACCAGAATTTTAATATCGAACTCAAGGGCAAAAACGATCTGGTCACCGATGCTGACCTGGAAACTGAAAAGGTGATTTTAACCCATATTCGCAATGTTTTTCCGGAGGACCAGATCATGGCGGAGGAGAGTGCCGGGGAACGCCGGGTGCCGGAAGCCCGTACCTGGCTGGTCGATCCCATTGACGGCACCACCAATTTTGCTCACGGTTTTCCCATCTACTGTGTATCGGTGGCGATGTGGGAGCATGGAGAGCCGAAAGTGGGCGTGGTGCTGGAGGTCGGTCGCGACCAGCTTTTTACCGCTCAGAAGGGACGGGGTGCCCGGTTGAATGGATCCCTGATTCATATTTCCAGGATCACGGACCCGGCAGACTCGCTTATAGGCACGGGATTCCCTTACCGGGACCTGCACATGGTTGAGCACTACCTGGACCTGTTTGAATACCTGATGCACAACACGCACGGGGTGCGGCGGCCGGGATCTGCGGCCTATGATTTGTGCTGCGTGGCGGCCGGGTATTTTGACGGTTTCTACGAATACTCCCTCAATGCCTGGGATGTAGCCGCGGCCAGCCTGATTATCCAGGAGGCCGGGGGCGAAATATCTGACTGGGAGGGCGACGACAACTGGCTGTTTGGCAAGCGGATCCTGGCGGGGAATAAGGTGATTCACGATTTTCTTCTAAACGCCGTGGAAGAGCACTTTACGCCGGAAGAGCGGAAAGCGGAGAAGTAAATTCGTATTGCGTACTGCGTATTCGAAACCGTCTAATCAATAACCTTCCGGCACAAGCAACACGGATTACGCAGTACGCAATACGTAACGTAGTATGCCTTATCGAAACGGGTCCGAATCAAACAGTTCGCCAAGCGATGTAAAAGGGATCGGTCCGTTGTAATATTTAAACGGCTCTCCATATTCGGCGCCGATCAGGTGGCCATAGTGGCGGGCCCGGGCTTCAACATTTTTGAAAAAGCGCTCTGAGGAGATATAACTTTTCGGCTCGTCGCCATGATCGCTGACGTTGAACTGCGTCTCGAAAGCCAGGATCGCTTTCTTCTTCAGCTCAAACGTGTCGGAAATATCGAAGACCAGGTCCGGCTCAAACGGGCGATCCTGCATGTAATGCAAAATATGGGAGGGCCGCCACCGCTGCTGTTCATCCCCGTCGGCATCATGCGTTTTAATTTTGGTGAGTCCGCTGTAGAACAGGGCGTCAAGTTCCAGCCTGGTGGCATCCCCGTGGTCGGGGTGCCGGTCGCCCGGGGCCCCGACAAAGCAGATATGGGGACGGTACGCCCGGACGACCCGGATGATCTTTTCCCGGTATTCCGGGATGTTTTCAAGTTCGGTATCAGGGAGCCCAATATTGATACGGACTTCAAGGCCAAGAAGGTCGGCGGCATGTTCGGATTCCCGAAGGCGGTCTTCCGGGGTACCGCGGGTGGCCATCTCTCCCCGGGTCAGATCGAGGACGCCCACCTTTTTGCCCTGCTGAACCAGCCTGGCCAGGGTCCCCCCGCAGCAGAGGTCGGTGTCGTCGGGGTGGGCGGCTAATGCGAGAACATCTAGTTTCTTTTGAGACACAGCGGATCTGGGTTTATGTATTGGTTGATAATTGGGGTTTATCTATCGGAGCAAAATGATAATGAACTATCAGCAGATTCTGAAATGTGAAGGGAAATTGTCACTGTTCCAGCTCTCCTGAATAAATGAGTTGTCTATTGTCAAAACGGGACCGATATTACCCGAATACCGGGTTTTTGTAACCGAAGAGCTCTCTTTCCGTAATAGTCGACATGGCTAACGATCAATGACCGCAGAGATATGTCAAAATTTTATCGGATTGCAAACAGCGTGTGGGAGAGCCTGAAAATTTCGCTGAGGGCGCTGGGAATCAACAAGACCCGTTCCGTTTTAACAGCCACCTGCATCGTAATTGGTATTGTCTCCGTAACCACCATGTCGACGACCATCGACGGTATCGACCGTTCGTTTGAAAATAGCATGAGCATGCTTGGACAGAACGTGATTTATGTGGAAAAATGGCCCTGGGGACTCGGCAGCGGGGAGTATCGGTGGTGGGAATATCGAAATCGCCCGGATATGAAGATCGACTATGCGGATCAGCTCGAGGAAACCAGCCGGTTTGCGAGTGCAGTTTCAGCCAGCTCAAACAGAAATGTGACGGTGCGGTTTGAGGATACGTATGCTAACGGGGTGATGCTCCAGGGAGCGACCGAGACGATCACCCAGACAAGCACGATGGATATTGCGGAGGGTCGTTTTTTTACGGTGGAGGAGGAGCGAACGGGAGCCAATGTCGTGGTTATGGGCCAAAGCGTTTCTGATGCTCTTTTTGACCTTGAATACCCGCTTGGCAAGCAGGTGCGCATTGCCGGCCAGCGATTTTTGGTAATCGGGCTGCTTGAGCGGCAGGGTTCTTTTTTGGGACTTGAAGATATCGATAACCAGGTTATTATCCCGATGAGTGCTTTCCAGGAAATCTATGGCACCAGGACGGGTGTTCGCCTGATCGTAAAATTCCCCAGTGAGGAGGCACAGCTCGTAGGGGAATACGAAATTGAGGGCCTCATGCGCCGGATCCGCCAGCTGGACCCGATGGAGGAGAACGATTTTGCCATCAACAAGCCCGAAGCCTTTCGCCAGCAGTATGAATCGATGACCTTTGCAATCTACGGGATCGGTATATTCCTGACCTCGCTGGCTTTGTTTATCGGGGGCATCGGGGTGATGAATATTATGTTCGTGTCGGTTCGGGAGCGCACCAAGGAGATCGGTATCCGCAAGGCGGTGGGGGCCAAAGCCTGGGAGATACTGGGCCAGTTCCTGGTCGAAGCCACTATTATCTGCATGGTTGGGGGGCTGATCGGGGTGGCGCTGTCCGTGATTACGACACAGGTCATCAACCAGTTTTTTGTGGCCTACATGAGCTGGCAGACGGTGGCACTGGCATTTGGAATCTGTACGCTTGTGGGACTGGCTTTTGGCTTTTTACCAGCATACCGCGCGGCAAAATCTGACCCGATCGAGTCGCTCCGATATGAATAACCAACGCTGTTCGCATTATGAATATAATTGAAGTAGTAAAACAGGCTTTTTCATCGCTGGCAGCCAATAAATTGCGTTCCGCCCTGACACTGCTGGCTATCGTTGTGGGGGTATTTGCCATCATCAGTGCGTCTACTGCGGTGCTGGTGCTCGACACTTTTTTCAAGGAAACCCTTACGCTGATGGGCGGAAATGTTATTAACATCTCGAAATATCCCTCAGTCCGCATGGGCGGCGACTGGCAGCAGTATCGCAACCGGAAAGACATCACCTTTGAAACGCTGGAGGAGCTGCAGGAACGAGTGAGACTGGTCAGCGACATCAATCCCGATGAGACATTCAGCCAGACGAACGTGCTGTATGGCGACCAGGAGACGGAGCCCAATGTACCGATCCGGGGAAGCAATCAATACTATCTTTCAAACAATGCATATGAGCTGGCCGACGGCCGCAACTTCACCAGTGAGGATATCCAGTATAGACGGCCGGTGGCTATTATCGGGAAAGATGTGAGGGAGACGCTGTTCGAAGTGGAATATCCGCTGGGAAAGACCATCCGGATTGACGGGCGGCCGTACCGGGTTATCGGGCTGGTGGAGGAGAAGGGGAGCGTGTTTGGCAACTCCCTGGACAATTTTGTGCTTATTCCCTACACCACCGCCATGAATGTGTACGGCTCGGAACGCAACATCGACATCCAGGTCAGGGCCCCGTCCATGATGTCGGTCAATGCTTCGATGGACGAACTTACAGGGCTGCTGCGTACCATCCGGAAGGTTCCGCCCGGAGAACAGAACGATTTTGAGATCGAAACCAACGAATCGCTCTCCGGCGCCTTCGATCAGTTTACGGGCGTGCTGTACATCTTTGGAGTGGTGGTCGGCGGCATTGCACTGCTGGGGGCGGGCATCGGGGTGATGAATATTATGCTGGTATCGGTGACGGAGCGAACCCGCGAGATCGGTATCCGCAAGGCCGTGGGGGCAACAAAAAAAGCGATTACCTCCCAATTTTTAATGGAAGCGGTTGTGATCTGCCAGATCGGGGGGATCGTGGGCATGTTCATCGGTATTGCGGGAGGGAACCTGCTGGCCTTCTGGATGGAGTCGAGCGTGGTCTTTCCCTGGATGGCGGCCGGGGCCGGAATTGTCGGGATGACGATTATCGGCGTGATGTTTGGGGTATACCCGGCATTCAAGGCCGCGAAACTTGATCCCATAGAAAGCCTGCGGTACGAGTAGCAGAAGGTCGCGGAGGATCATGCGTTTTTTATAATTTTTTGAGTCCGGACACGGAAAATGCCTGCAATTGCAGGGGCGGGAGCTAGCGCGAATAGATCCTGATCAGAAAAACAGCGGACCTCCTTCAGATTCTCTTCAAATTGCATGGCTATGTTGAAGCAGTACAGGCAGCAGTGGAACTGGAATTGATGTACTTTCTCATTTTAACTTAGCAGAAAAATTCTTTAGTTAGTTTTTCAAGGATATCTATTAACCCCAATCACAAGCTCGATGAACGAAGAAATTCTCGAAAACCTGAACAAACGGCTCGACGACGCCCTGGACCGCGGGCGGCAGATCGTTGATGACGATGAACTGGCAGAACGGATCGAAGAACTGAAACTGCGTGCAGAGTCCGTCATACGGGAGAATCCCATAAAAAGCGTAGCCGGGGGACTGCTGATAGGCTATATAATCGGCAAAATGCTAAGTTCCGGTGAGGAATAAATATGTCACAAAAGAAAGAGGACCCTCTTGGGAACCGTCTGAAAGCAATTTCGGGCGATCTCAAGCGATATGTTGAAAAACGGGTGGAACTGTTATTGCTCAATGTCGGAGAGCATTTTTCCCGCATGATGGCGGAATCTGTCCAAAAAGTGGCTGGAATTCTGATGCTTTCGGGGGCCCTGGTCTTTCTGCTGGTGGCCCTGGCACTGTTTCTGGGAGACCTGCTGAATAACGAGAGCCTGGGATATATCCTGGTTTCGATACCTATGCTTGTAGCGGGCCTGCTGTTTTACTCCCTGAAGCCCAAAAGTATGGCTGAAGGTCTGCAAAGTCATTTCGAAAAGGAAATTATCAGGGCTATATCGGCGAATGAGGAACAAAAAAAAGAGCAATTAACGCCCGGGCCCGAACAGCAGCAAATGGATGAACAGACTAAATAAAACGAACGGTTACAATATGTCGAAAGAGGAACTGGACGAACTGAAAGCGAAAAAAGAGGAGCTCGAGGCCGAACTTAACCGGATTCAACATGAACTGGACAGTAATATTGATGAGGTTCGCGCCGATGTTAGCGAAAAGCTGAAGCCCTCTGAAATTATAAAAAACTACCCGATTCCCGTGGTGGGATTATCGGTGTTTGTCGGATTTTTGGCCGGGCATACCCCCAAACGAAAAGGCAGTTCCCGGTCAGGCTCGCATAGCTCCGGGGATGGATTTGCCGCTCTTCTGATATCCGAGCTAAAAAAGATAGCTACCCGCAAGGCAGTATCGGCGGCAACCGACTATTTTGATAATTTTATAGAATCCCGAAAAGGGGACCTGTTGAATCATATGGAAGAGACGCCGGAACAGGAGTCGTAGAGGGGAGCATTTTCAAATCTCCGTTTGTACAAGTGAAACTAATCGAAATGAGATTCGTGTACCTCCACGAGTCGCCAAACAGAAATGCTAAAATATCTAACCGAAGTTATATGAAACGTGGGATAATTCTACTACTCATCGTTGGGATGCCTCTCTTACTGCACGCTCAAGACACCAGTCCCGAAATGATCTCTCTTGAAGAAGCGATAGAACTCGCCATAGAAAATAATTATCAGCTTAAACAGGCGCGCAACGACCTGGATTTGGCAGAATACCAGGAGTTTAGCGCCAAAGCCGATTTCCTGCCTTCGGTCTCGGCAAGTCTCAGTGGCAACAAGCGGGTTGGTCGCCAGTTCAACCAGACGACGGGTGATTTTGGTGATTTTACCATTAACGGGTTCAGCAGTAACCTGAATACCAGTATCCCGCTGTTTACCGGGTTTCAAAATATCAACAATTTAAGAAGCAGCCAGTATTCGTCCGAATCGCAGGAGGAGACCGTCCAGCGGGTAAAAGAAAATGTCATCTTTGATACCGCATCCCGCTACCTGCAGGTACTGCTCGACAAGGAGTTGCTGCAGATAGCGAACGAAAATCTGGCTTCCTCCCGCAAGCAGCTCGAGCAGGTTCAGGCCCAGGTTGAGGTGGGGTCGAGACCTTCGGTTGATCTATATAACCAGGAGGCGACTGTGGCCAATAACGAACTTGAAGTAACCAACCGGGAAAATGCCCTGCAGATAAGCCGGCTTCAACTGATCCGCACGCTGCAGATCGACCCGCTGGGACAGTACGAATTTTCAATTCCTGACATTGGCGCCGAGGATCTGACGCCCCGGGAATACCAGCTGCAGGCACTGGTTGATGCCGCTCTCGAAAACCGTTCGGACCTGCAAAGTGCCCGGCTCAATATCAAGGCCATTGAACACCAGCTGAAGGCCACCAAAGGAAGTCTGTACCCATCGCTGAACTTTAGCGCGAGCTTGTCGAGCAACTACAATGATCAGAACTTCGACCGCGCTACCGGGGAGCTCGTTGGGTTCCAGGACCAGTTTTTTGATCAAAACCTCAACCGGTCGCTCGGACTTTCAGTGAATATCCCGATTTTTGACAATTTTAATCGCCGTACCAATGTACAGTCGCAGCTAATCAGCTATCGGAACCAGCAACTCTCGCTGGAAAATACTGAGCTGCAGGTCGTGCAGGAGGTCAACCAGGCGTATACCGACTACCAGGCAGTCATAAAACAGCTGGAGGCCACAGAGAAATCACTGCGTGCCGCTGAGCGTTCCTACGAGACTGAAAGGGAGCGTTACAATGTTGGAGCCACCACCCTGATTGAGCTGAGCAATGCCAACGCACAGTATGTCCAGGCACAATCTGACCGTGCACGGGCCGTTTTTAACTTTGTATTTCAACAAAAATTACTGGATTACTACATCGGGCGGCTGGACCAAAATATTTCGTTAAATCAGTAAGCCAATGACCGTACATTTTTCACACATGAGGGGATAAGAGAGGGGATGCGTTATGGCCGGAAAGACCAAAAAATCGCCGACAAAAAAACTGATGATGGCAGGGGGAGTCCTCATTATTGTAGTAGTTCTCGGGGCCCTGGCCGCCAAATCGATGGGCTGGCTCGGCGGGGAGGGCGAAGGCATCACGGTAGAAACGTCGACAGCCAAATTGAAAACAATTACACAGGTCGTTTCCGCATCCGGCAAGATACAGCCCGAGGTGGAAGTCATCCTCCGTCCCGAAGTTTCCGGTGAGATTATTGAGCTGCCGGTGAAGGAGGGCGACTATGTTGAAAAGGGCGACCTGCTGCTGCGCATAAAACCGGATATTTATGAAGCACGGATTGAGGAGATTAACGCCACGCTGCTGACGCAGAAGGCGCGCCAGGAACAAGCGAAAGCCAACCTGCTGGAAGCGGAATCGAACTATAACCAGCAACAGCAGTTATACGAAAAGGAAGCGATCTCCCAGGCGCAGTATGTGCAGGCAAAAACTGCGTATGAGGCGCAAAAAGCCAATTACAAGGCCGCTGAATACCAGGTTCAAAGTATTGAGGCCCAGCTCGACCAGGCGGAGGAGGAGCTTAAAAAAACGACTATTCGTTCGCCCCGGGACGGTACAATCAGTGCCCTGGCCGTAGAAACGGGCGAACGCGTCTTGGGACAGACCCAGATGACCGGCACGGAGCTTATGCGCATCGCCAAAATGGACCAGATGGAAGTGGTCGTTCAGGTCAATGAAAACGACATTGTGAATGTCGCACCCGGAGATACGACCAGGATTGAAGTGGACGCCTATCCTGAACGCATCTTTGACGGCCTTGTCACGGAGATTGCAAACTCTGCTGAAATCACCGCGTCGGGGACGAATGAGCAGGTCACGAACTACGAGGTTAAAATACGGATCACAACCCCTCATAACCTGGATATGGCGGGGGGAGAGCAGATCGTGCAGGAGGCATCGCAGGAACTGCCCGGCAGCGAATTTGTACCCAGTTTCAAGCCTGGGATGTCGGCCACCGTGGATGTGGAGACCGAAACCGTGTACAACGTGGTGTCGGTGCCGATCCAGGCTGTGACGGTCCGCGACTTCGCCCTGGACCGCAGCAGCCGCACTGATACAAGCGCCACGACCCCGGAAACGGGTACGGATTCGGATACAGCAGATACCGGGGAAGGGATGATTATCCCCGATGAAGACCTGCGCAAAGTGGTATTCCAGGTTGAAGGTGGGATCGCCAAACGCCGTGAAGTAGAAACCGGGATCAGCGACAACAGCCATATCCAGATTCTTTCCGGGATTTCCGCCGGAGATGAGATTGTGATCGGAAGTTATCGAACCCTATCCCGGGATTTAAAGGATGGAGACAAGGTGAAGGTGGACAACAATCAATTTCAACGATTCGCACAAAACTAACCTGATTATGAAACGAGCAATAATTGAGATCCGGGATCTCACAAAAATATACCTGATGGGAAACAACGAGGTGCGGGCCCTTGACGGCGTCTCGTTTGACGTACTGGAAAATGAATATATCGCCATTATGGGTCCTTCCGGTTCCGGGAAGTCTACCCTGATGAACCTGATCGGCTGCCTGGACACTCCCACTTCCGGGACCTATATCCTGAACAACCAGGATGTGAGCGAGCTGGAGGATTCCGAGCTGGCCGAAGTGCGAAATCGCGAAATCGGATTTGTGTTTCAGACCTTTAACCTGCTGCCCCGCACCGACTGCCTGGCCAATGTTGAACTGCCGCTGATCTATTCCGGGGTAAAGGCTTCGGAACGGCACGAACGGGCCACAAGTACGTTGACCCGGGTGGGCCTGGGAGACCGCATCGACCACAAGCCGAACGAGCTTTCCGGCGGACAGCGGCAGCGGGTAGCCATTGCGCGGGCCCTGGTCAATAACCCCTCCATCCTGCTGGCCGACGAGCCGACGGGAAACCTTGACACCAAAACGGGAGAGGAGATCATGCGACTGTTTGAGGAGCTCCACCGCATGGGAAATACGATTCTGCTGGTTACCCACGAAGATGAGATCGCCAATCACGCGCGGCGTATAATCCGCCTGCGGGATGGAAAGATTGAGAGTGATCAAAAGGTGGAAAATCCTGAACTGGCCAATTTGGAGATCAACGTAGCCCCGGCTTAGCACAGACATTCGGCCGCCGGGTGATCCTCTCAGAGCAGGAACAGGATATTGTTTATCAGAGGACTTTGCAAAACACTCAATTCCTCGTTTTGAGGGAGTTTACTCCCGTTAAAGGTCCCCAAGGTCGGTAGTACAGGTACCTCCCAACAAATGGCAGGCTCTGCAAAGGTTCCTAGCAGAATATTCTGCACCTGTACTCAGCTGCTCCGTGCAAAACCGGTGTTGCACAGCCCTCTCCATATTGAATTCCGTGCGTTGATTATATCCGTCAACTTTTTTACCGGGAGAAACGGTATATTATCCCCGATCTTTTATTTTAATAAATCAATCTATTCTGTTTTATTACTGCCGAGTGGATCGGCACAACAGTTCACCATGTTAACAGATTAATCACAAGCTTCTGCATTTTGAGTTATTATTCCAATAATTACAGTCCCAATACAGCCTTTTCCATATTTCCGCCTGCCGTAAAGCATCTTTTGATTATAAACGGGTTGTTTTTTGTGGGATTAAGCACCCCGGTTGTGGGACAGTTTTTATTCCAGTACGGGGCTCTTTGGCCCATAGGATCCGGGTTGTTTCAGCCCTGGCAGCTGATTACCTATATGTTTTTGCACGGCGGATTCGGCCATATTTTTATGAACCTGTTTGCCCTCTGGATGTTCGGACAGTCAATAGAAAACTACTGGGGGACCAGGCGGTTTGTCTGGTATTATTTTTTAACCGGCATCGGGGCGGCCCTGCTGCATATGTTTATCGGAGGGGGAGGAGCCCCTACTGTCGGAGCTTCGGGCGCGGTCTACGGGATATTGCTCGCCTTTGGCATGATGTTTCCTGAACGTCCCATTATGCTGCTGTTTCCGCCGATCCCTATAAAAGCCAAGTATTTTGTTGCTATTTTCGGCGGCCTTGAATTAATGAACGGGGTCATGGGTACCGCCACGGGGGTCGCTCACTTTGCTCACCTCGGTGGAATGATCGTCGGCTATTTCCTGATCAAATACTGGGGATTAAAGGGAGAACAGTACTATTAGGGAGGTCTCTGCAAAACCCTCAATTTCTCGTTCAGAGGGAGTTATACTCCCGTTTAAAGATCAATAAGTTCGGTGGGATAACCACTTCCCAACAACGTAGCAGGTTCTGCAAAGGTCCCTGTTAGTTCCGTGTCCTTCACACCAGGGACACCTTGCAAAACCAGGAGTTTTAGTCCAGGTCGTCTAACAGACATACCATTTTGTTGATGAAGAAATCCGGGCTGGAACGTCCATCGGTTAACAAGTGAATTGGTTTTCTGTACACAACGTTTCAGCCTCTTTCCCAGGGGCGACTTGTAACAAAAGTGGGAGGAACCATCATGGTGATCTCATCATTTTCCAAACGCCCGGTCATAGTCCTCCATCGCGGCGTCGATCACCTTAATCGCCTTTTTCTTGTCATAGACTTCTTCCACCGTCACGGTTTTATCTTCACCCTGCACCAGCTTGTAGGTGGCAAAGTAGTGCCTCAGACGGTCTCTTATATTGTCCGGCAGGTCAGAGATATCGTGGGCGTCAGCCCAGAACTTGTCGTTGTTCAGCACGGCAATGATTTTGTCATCTGCTTCTCCGTTGTCGATCATATGAATACCTCCGACAACCCGTGCTGTCAAAATGACCTCCGATTTACTGATGGGGCGCTCACTCAAAACGCATACATCGAGCGGATCGTGGTCCCCCTCGTCGGTATAGTCGGAGAGCGCTCCCACCCGGTTCCCGCAATAGGTACGGGGGATAAATCCGTAAAGCGATGGCGGGAGCGAGGAGCTCTGCTGGGGGCGGTCAACACGGAGATATCCCGTGGCTTTGTCCACTTCATATTTGACCAGGTCAAATGGAGTGATTTCAATAAAAGCGTTAATAATACCGGAATCTACATCACCGGGTTCGAGTCCGTGCCAGGGGTGCGGGCGCCAGCGGTAAAAAGGGTCGGGAAAGCTCATTGGCTTTATTTATTCGGTTAAGGGGTCTTTGTCACAAGAAAATAAGATAACCTGTTAATTTTACAAGACATCCTGAAGTAAAACCAATATCTTTGGCTCTAATTCGAACCAACAATATATTACATGATTGACCGATATTCGCGTAAGGAGATGGCAGAAATATGGACCGAGGAAAGCCAGTTTCAGGCGTGGCTGGATGTGGAGCTGGCCGCCTGCTGGGCCTGGAGCCAACTGGGGCATATTCCCGAAGAAGATGTCGAAAAACTCTACCAGAAGGCCACCTTTGATGTGGAACGGATTAAAGAGATCGAAAAAGAAACCCGTCACGATGTCGTGGCTTTCACCCGTTCTGTATCAGAGTCGCTCGGTGAGGAGAAAAAGTGGGTACACTACGGCTTAACATCCACCGATGTCGTTGACACAGCCCAGGGAGTACGCCTGAAGCGGGCGAATAAAATTTTGCGTGATGATATCGAGCACATTATTGATGTGCTGGCCGCCAAGGCCAAAGAGCATAAATACACGGTGATGATGGGACGAACCCACGGCGTGCATGCCGAGCCGACGACGTTTGGCCTCAAGTGTGCTCTCTGGTATGCAGAAATGAAGCGGAACCTCGAGCGTTTTGAGAAGGCGGCGCGCGATGTCGAATTCGGAAAAATGAGTGGGTCTGTGGGCACGTTTGCCAACATTCCGCCGGAGGTGGAAGAGCTGGTTTGCGAGCGACTGGGCCTTCAGCCGGCGCCCATCTCCACGCAGACGCTCCAGCGCGACCGCCACGCCCATTATATCGCGACGCTGGCTCTTGTAGGTTCCACGCTCGAAAAAATGGCGGTGGAGGTGCGTCACCTGCAGCGCAGCGAAGTTCGTGAAGCCGAAGAGTTTTTCCGCAAGGGACAGAAAGGCTCCTCCTCCATGCCGCATAAACGGAACCCCGTGGGATCGGAAAATATCAGTGGCTGTTCGCGCGTACTCCGGGGTTATATGCTCACTTCGTATGAGAATATTCCCCTTTGGCACGAGCGCGATATCTCTCATTCCTCTGTCGAGCGGATCGTCTTTCCCGATGCCACAATCCTGCTTGATTACATGCTGAAACGGTTTTCCGGGATCATTGAGAAGCTGACGGTTTACGAGGACAACATGGAGGAAAATATCTACAAAACGTACGGCCTGACATTTTCGCAGCGCCTGCTCCACCTGCTGATTGACAAGGGGATGTCGCGCGAAAAAGCCTATGACACGGTCCAACCGCTGGCGATGCAGTCGTGGGAGGAAAAACGGATGTTCCGTGAACTGGTGGAGGAGGACCCCGCGATCATCGAATATCTCACCACGGAAGAGATCGAGAAGGCGTTTGATCTCGAACATCACACCAAAAATGTGGACCGGATTTTTAGCCGGGTCGGATTGGAGTAATGAATCTCAATATTTTTATAACTGATAGCCATAAATCACAGCATCATGAAAAAAATAATACGTGTTACACTGGTCGTCTTGTTTGGGGTGGCCGCTTTTGCCGTGCAACAGGGAGTAAACTCCACGGGTGAGCGCCAGGAATGGATCCCGATCTTTAATGGAGAAAACCTGGACGGCTGGACGCCAAAATTTGCAGGGCATGAACTCGGGGTAAATTACAAGAATACCTTCCGGGTCGAGGACGGGCTGCTGAAGGCCTCCTACGAAAATTATGATCAGTTTGACGGGGCGTTCGGCCACCTGTATTACAAGACGCCCTATTCACATTATAAAATCAGGGCGGAATACCGGTTTGTGGGAGAGCAGGTTCCGGGAGCCCCCGACTGGGCCTGGCGCAACAGTGGACTCAAGCTGCACAGCCAGCCCCCGGAAACGATGGGAAAAGACCAGATGTCACCGGTATCCGTGGAGGTACAGCTGCTGGGTGGAAACGGCACGGATGAGCGTCCCACGGCGAATATGTGCTCTATGGGAACCCATATTGAGATGGATGGGGAATTGGTTACCCAGCACTGCGTGAATTCCAGCTCCGAAACGTTTCATGGCGACCAGTGGGTTACCGTGGAGGCAGAAGTGCGGGGTAGTGAACTTTTCCGACATTTTGTGAATGGCAGGAAGGTGCTGGAATACACCAACCTTCAGTATGATTCGGAAGATGCCAACGCACAAAAGCTGATCAAAGAGGGACAGCAAAATTTACTGATCGATCACGGATACATATCGCTGCAGGCCGAAAGCCACCCTGTTCATTTTAGATCCGTGGAGATTTTACCGTTGGAGAAGTAGAAATTTTTAAAATGTATGCGAGCCCGTTTCAACGAACGGCGCGCATGTTGAATTTGTCCCTGTTATGACCGACTGGAACGAGCTGATCTTTGATGACGAGGTGGACTTCTCGGCGAAGCTGGAGAACGTGTTCACGTACCAGTATAGAGAGAACAAGGTTTACCGGCGGTTTTGTGATGCGCTCTCCTATTCGTTTGATCCGGATACCGAACCGCCTCTGCTGCCGATCCGGGCGTTCAAGGATGCGGTGGTGACCTGCAAGCCCGATAAAAAACCGGATCTCGTTTTTCAAAGCAGTGGCACCTCCGGCATGGATCGAAGCCGGCACCTGGTGGCTGATGAAACGTTGTACCGGCAATCGCTGCTTCGTGGTTTCCGCCAGTTTTATGAGCTGGATCGATCGGTAATATGGGCGTATACGCCCGGCTATTCCGACAATCCGGTTTCTTCACTCATCTGGATGCTGCATGAGCTGATTGAGCAGGAGCAATCCGGACTGAGCCGCTTTCTCCCCTTGGGTGAACCGCTGGATCGGGCCGATATAAGCCAGGTCGAAAAGACGGGCAAGCAGCTTATACTCTTTGGAGCTGCTTTTGGATTGTTGGACCTGCTGGATATGGGGGCACCTCAACTTCCGGGCAACAGTATCGTCATAGAAACGGGTGGAATGAAAACGCACCGCCGGGAGATCGGCAAAGAGGAACTGCACAGACGGCTGGCGGCCGGTTTCGGGCTGGATCAAAGTCGGGTCCATTCGGAGTACGGCATGTGCGAGCTGCTCAGCCAGGCCTACACCACCGGTGGTCAGTGGTTTAAGACGGTGCCCTGGATGAAGGTGTCAATCCGAAATCCCGACGACCCGCGGTCAGAGATGCCGCCATTCCAGGAGGGGCTGATCGGTGTCATCGATTTGGCCAATGTGCACTCCTGCTCCTTTTTGTTGACCGGGGACAAGGGAATTCGTCACAAGGATGGCCGGTTTAAAATTCACGGCCGATGGAATCCAAAAGACCTGCGCGGGTGTAATTTTTTGATCGATGAGGATTAGAAGATAAACGTAAAGCACACATATTTTAATCCAGGTACTTGAATCGTCATAACCCTTAACCCGGATTATTCACCAGGAAATTCGGTTGTGAACGAGGTGAAGGAAAAAAGACGGCGGAAAGGCACGGTTGTACCTTGAGTACGTCATTTTTCCTCCAACGAAGTGCACGGCCCAATTTCGCAGCCGTTGCAGCTATCTTCTATAAATTTGGGGCATAAACAATTTTCGATATGCAGAGTAATAACAATGACTTACCCATCCATTGTCAGCATTTCGTGAATAATCCGGTTAAAGAAACCATCCGGGGACACTTGTTATTCCCGTTTTGGATTATTTGATTGAGAGCTTTGCAAACCCCTCAATTCCTTGTTTATAGGGAGTTGTACTCCCGTTTAACGGACAATAAGGTCGGTGGTACAATCACCTCCAACAACATAGCAGGTTCTGCAAACGTCCCTAATGATCAGATTTTTTTGTTGAAGGAATAAAACTAAAAATTATCAGTATGCATTTGGAAAAACGGATATCGGCTCTTCTGGAAGCCACTCAAAACTGGCTGAACAAGGATAACGAGTATCTCAGTACCGCGTATGACCAGACGGTTCGGGAGGGTTTTTTTAGTTTTGAAGATGTGAAATACGCCCTCCTGGCAATCAGGGAAGCAGTCAGTGAGACAGCCGTCCGAGATTGGGTCCAACGGGCCGGACTCTCCGATACAAGCAGCGCAGAAGGGCAGAATGTGCTCTGCCTGCATGCCGGAAATATTCCGTTGGTCGGGTTTCAGGACGCTTTTGCCGCGATTCTCAGCGGAGCAACCTATTACGGTAAAATATCGCGAAAAGATCCCTACCTGCTACCTACTTTTTTGAATGAGGTGAAAAAGACCGGGGTTTTTTCAGATATCGATATCCAGTGGGTCCACAACCTGAAGCACCTGGAAGGCTTGCAGACGGATAAAATCCTGTTCGCGGGTTCCGAAGACTCGGTGCCCGGCGTCAAACAGAGGATTGAGGAACTCCACCTGGCCAGCAGCAAAACCCGGTACCTGGTTCGCACGGCCCACTTTTCGATAGCTTGCCTGGCAAACCCGCAGGATTTACGGATGGAGGAGCTTGTGGAAGCAGTGTTTCGATACGGAGGCAAAGGATGCCGTTCGGTTGCGATCGTTGTGGCTCCTGTTGGACTCGATGAGGTGAAAAGTGAACTGACCGATCATGTCCGCGACTTCTGGTCAAAAAATCCACAACAGGAGTCGCCGGGTCCCCGCCTGAAGTACCGTTATGCCTACAACAGGGCGATAACACGAACCCAGGTGTGGCTGAATGATTTCCTGCTGCAGGAAGGAGGATTGGAGATGGACCAGGATTTTATCTGTTACTGGGTGCAGGGAGATGAGCAGAAGGCTGCTGAATTGGCAGCCGGGGCCGGCGATCGGCTGCAGAGCGTGTATGTGACGGACTCTGAAACCAGGATTCCCGGTTTCGAAGAGCGAACGGAGCTGCTGTCTGTGGCCCAGGCTCCCCCGCTCGACTGGAAACCCGACGGTACGGACACGCTGGAGTGGTTAACAGAAAGGTAACGTGTTGTCCCGCCTGTACTTCCCTTCGACTTGCTGAGGAATAAATTTCTTGATGAGAAATTTGCGCTGGTTCCGGTAAGTCCGTGAAAAAACTCCTGTAAAAAGCCTGCTTGAAGCGTATTCAGATTGTATTAACAGTAAAACAGCCCTAATCGGGATATTCTCCCCGTAACATACGCAGAAATGCATTTCGGATCTCGGGACTTGCATCCCGGTAGGTTTTGAATTCGACATGCTGTTTGGCCCGGGTGGTGTCGGCTACAATACCCCACAGTGGCGTTACTGAAGTAGGAAGCATGGCATAGCGCCCGTCGCCGATCACCTGTGGACGGTCCGGGTGCGCCACGAGGAGTCCTTCCGAGAGCGTGCTGAATCGTTTAATATCGTTGTAGAGCGTTGTTCCCTTGTAACGGGCATAGGTTTGCTGCCAGGGAATAAGCTGGGTCGACCGCCCCCGGAATACCTGGGGTTTGGAAAAGGGAATGATCCGCACCCCGTCGGCATATATGCGGTTGCCGCTCACATAGCGGGTGCTCCACAACAGCTGATTGGCAATGGTTGGCTTTACGACAAGTCGCTCGACAAAGTGGTTGCGCTGACTGGCCAGTGCCCGGGCCGTCAGCCGGGCCTGTTGCTGCTGGGTTATCGCAAAAAGCAGGTAAACCGTGATCCAGATAAAAGAGATTCGGGCAACTCCCTTTTGCTTCCGGTACAGGGCAAGTCCGACGGTAAGGATTAAACCGAGAGAGAAAAGCGGGTCAAATACGGAGACAAGATTCCAGGCAAAGCGCTCGTCGGTCAGTGGCCACAGCAGCTGAACACCGTAGCTGGTGAAAACGTCAGCAATGCCGGCCGTTGCAGTACCCAGCAGGGTGAAGCTATATGTTTCTTTAAAGCTCAGTTTCTTTTTGACCAGCCACCAGCAGGCGACAGCGGCGAGCAGGGCACCGACCGGAATAAAGAGGAGGGCGTGGGTAAATTGACGGTGGAACTCCAGGGTGAGCAGCGGATCCGAAGAGGTGCCGATCAATATATCGAGGTCCGGCAGCATGGCACCGGTGGCTCCAGCCAGTGCAGCAAGTCGCAGCTTCTCCTTGTCAGCAAAAGACTGGGAGGCAGAAGCCCCGATAAGGCCGTGAGTAACGGGATCCATTTGGCAGAACGTTTGTTATATGATCGTTATTGAGATGCCTTTATTCCGGCAGTTCACAAAAGATAAACGCATGAAGATAAAGATATTGGATGCTGAGTCCCCAGAAATCGGCAAGTTTTATCCCCTATGATTCCTTGATTAACCCAGACCGATATGCTTCCAGCAGTTGCTTAAGGTCCTCAATCTTTCGCTGGATCTCGCGACCGTTGTCGGTATCACGTACGCGGATACGTTCCGTATTTTGTTCCAGTATTCTTGTGTTGGAGTGGATATCGATCTCTTCTTCAATGGCTTTCTGGCGCGACTCAAACGGCTCGTGGGCGGCCAGTATCAAACCGTACGAATTAAAGATGAGGGTATAGCCGGCGATGCCCGTCTTTTCCTGGTAGGCCTTGGCAAATCCCCCGTCGATAACCAGCAGTTTTCCGCCTCCCTTTACCGGGCTTTCACCCCGGGTGACTTTTACCGGAACGTGACCGTTTATGATATGGCCGTTTTCCGTATCTGCGCCAAACTCTTCCAGGATCTTTACGGCTACCTCTTCGTCGCCCCTGTAGTCGTAGTAGGGATTCATCTGCTCTTTGTGGGTAGAGGGATCTTCAATAAAATAGCGTTCAAATGTAGCCATCTTGTCTTTCCCGAAAAGCGGAGACTGGGATCCGCTCCACAGGTACCACATCGTGTCCATGCCGTACTGTTTTTTTTCAGGATTGTCTTTGGCAAAGTATCCCTGGCGGGCCAGCCGGTCCAGTCGATCCATAAAGCTGCTGGGGCTGTGCGCCACCCCGTCAAACGTAAAGTGGCGCAGGCGGCCGTTTTGTGTCATCGGGATACAGCCGTGATACAGGAGGTTGCCGTTATACGCAAGATACATGCTGCCTTTGGAGAACAGGAACCGTACATGCTCCTGCAATCGCTCGCTGTTCTGGAACGAGAGGCGGATTTTATCCATTACCGACTTCTCCTGGGCCGAAAGTGCATATGGATTTTCAGGATCAACTGTGGGAAAATGGGTATCAAGCAGCGGGTAGGATTGATCACCGACCCGGACAGTGCCCTGCTGGAAATCGATCTTGTCGAGCAGCAGCCGGTCCTGCATCTGGTATTGAGGCCGCCGCTGTATAATCTGTCCCTCCAGTTTGAGCTGTATCATGGTAATCGCCTTCTGCATCTGGGCCATCAGCAGCTGCTCGTTTTCCGTGAACTCCTCATCAGCATCTTTGGGACGGAACTGCTCGCATGGGTCGTCACCATACACATCCACGGCAAGTGAAATCAGCGGGAGCATGCTGATGCCATAGCCATTTTCCAGGGTTTCCATATTGGAATATCGGAGGGAGACACGAATTACATTCGCAATACAGGCTTCGCTACCGGCCGCCGCGCCCATCCACACGATGTCGTGGTTGCCCCATTGAAAATCGACGGCGTGATGTTCCATCAATTTATCCATGATGATATGCGCCCCGGGACCGCGATCGTAGACATCCCCGATGACATGCAGCCGGGCTATGGTGAGCTGCTGAATCAGGCGGGCCAGGGCGACGATAAAGGCACCTGCCCGGTCGGTCTCAATGATCGATTCAATGATACTGGTGTAATACTGTTCCCGGTTTTTAATGCTCTCCTGTTCGTGCAGCAGCTCCTCAATAATGTAGCTGAAATCTTTCGGCAGGGCCTTGCGAACTTTGTTACGCGTATATTTCGAGGAGTACACCCGGCAAAGCTTTATAAGCTGAAACAGAGTCTTCCGATACCACTGCTTCGGATTTGAGATCTTTTTTAAAATAATGGCCATCTTTTCCTCGGGATAGTAGATGAGGGTGGCCAGGTTTTGTTTCTCCTGTTCATTTAGCGAATATTCGAATATTTCGTCGATCCTTCGTTTAATCGACCCCGACCCGTTGCGAAGTACATGTAAAAATGATTCGTACTCTCCGTGGATGTCAGAAATGAAGTGCTCGGTCCCTTTTGGTAGTTCCAGGATTGCACTGAGATTTATAATCTCAGTTGATGCCGCCTCGATAGAAGGATATTGCCTGGAAAGCAATTTGAGGTAGCGCATTTGACTTTCGGATGCCTGCATGAAATACTCCCGGTGGCTGTTTTTATAAATTGATGCGCAGCGCGGCCGCGTGAAATCCCGTTGTCTTTGTACTGTCAAATCTGATGATTGAGCGTACGGCTGCACTGTTGAATGTACCCCGACATTGAGATGAATTCAATCGATAAAACGGATCTCCCGCTAAGACAGGGGGACAGACCATTAATTCAGACTCCCGCAGCTGCTGCCGTGCCCGATCCCTAAACCGGACCAACATTATGTTGAAGGGACCTTTCTTCTGGTTTCTGCAATAACGATGAACCCGAGCCCGAGGAACGAAAAGGCGATCATGCTAACCGGGAACCAGTCGCCCCAGCGGGCGTAAATTGTTTGTTTTACGAGAATGGGAACAGCGTAGCGAAAGGCGGTTTTTTCCCAGTAGTCGGTCTTAATCTCGATATTTCCGTGGGGATTGATGATACCGGAGATCCCGTTGTTGGCACTGCGGACCACCCACCGCCGGAACTCGATCGCCCGCAGCCGGGCAAAGGCAAAGTGTTGATGGTGCCCGCTGGTATTGCCCCACCACCCGTCGTTGGTGATAATGCTGATAAAGCCGGAACCCTGCTCTACATATTGGCGAACCCAGTTGGGGAAGACCGAATCGTAGCAGACCAGTGCCGGTGTTGCGGTGCCATTGACCTGGAACTGCTGGGCGGTGGTCCCTTTCCCATAGCCCTGAACATCAGCCCAGTTCACCATCCCAAAAATGTCAAGCTGATGGAGCGAGTGGACAAAGGGAACGCGTTCTACGATGGGGACCAGGTTGTATTTCCGGTACACCTCGTATGGCTGATCGGGGTAAAACGCCAATGCCGCATTATAATAAAGGTAATGGGAGTCGCCCGACGTTCGCGCCAGCGGGGGGATGCTGTCCGGCGGAAAGTAGTCGAAGTAGGTGGACCCGGTTATCAGGGTGCTGTTCCACTGTTGGGCAGTATTGCGAAGCTGGTTCTTGATTTCAAGAGCGGTTGACCCCTCCACTTCCCGGGATGTCAATGAGGTGCGCACTGCATTTTCCGGCCAGAGGAGGAGATCTGTGGAGTCGGTCCGGAGTGAATCCGAAAGTTCCAGCAACACTTGCTGGGTTTGAAAAATGTTCTCATAGCCCCCATAGGTTTGGTAGGTGTCAAAGTTGGGCTGCACTACTACCGCTTCAATTTTTTGATCAGAAGAAAAATTGGCTGAATGGTACTGTATTAATGAAAGGGCGGGGAACAGGAAAGCGGCGGTCGCCGCCCCGATAGTGAGCCGGTTGTCATTCGTCCTGATCGCCTGCCACGCCAGGCTTGCCGTAACCAGTATCCAGAAGGAGATACTCCAGTAGCCGGTCAGCGAAATGTACTGGACCAGTCCCGGAACGTTGGACCAGGCGTTGCCGAGGGTCAGCCAGGGCCACGCCAGGTCCCAGTTGTGATGCAGGAACTCGTAGCTGATCCAGGCGGCGGCGTGCAGGGGAGCAGTCAGCCAGGGCGATGCAAGCTTTGCCTGGAACTGCCGCTGGATTACGAAGGGGATCGTCATGACCGCCGAATTGGCCAGTATGGCCGCTATTCCACCGGCCAGGGTCGCCATCATCAGCCAGTAGGTAGTGATCAGGTTCCATATTACGAACGAGATGTAGCTCCAGAAGGCGGCTCCGCGGTTGCTTTCACATAGCTCTGCCAGCCGGAACAGCAGGATCCAGGCCGGAAAGACCAGGAACGGAAAGGGCAGGGGAGGAAAACTGAGTCCCAGCAGCAATCCGGCCAGGATACTTAATCCCCATTTACTGGACCATATATTGGTGGTGATTTTGGTCAGACTACTCATCATATCCCTTTGGTGCCAGGACAATAACAAATTCTCCCTTCAGTTCTGAACGACTGCCAAATTCCCCCAGCAGATCTTTCAGACGCCCCCTGACCACTTCCTCAAACTTTTTGGTCAGTTCGCGGCAGACGGCTGCCCACTGGTTCTCGTCAAAATACTCAACCAGTTCTTCCAGCAGCTTAACTACCCGGTAGGGGCTTTCATAAAATACAATGGTGCGATCTTCGTCCACCAGCTGGTTCAACTGTTTTTGGCGCCCCTTTTTGTGGGGAAGGAACCCCTCATACACGTAGCGATCGCAGGGCAGACCGCTGGCCACCAGGGCCGTAGTGGCGGCATCGGGACCAGGAATGACGGAGACGGTATGGCCCTGCTGGTGAGCGGCGCGTACTGCCAAAAAACCGGGATCGGAAATGCCGGGCATTCCTGCATCGGATATCAGCGCTACGGATTGGTTGGCATCCAAAAGCTGAATAAGATGCTCCACTTTTTGATGCTCATTGTGCTGATGGAATGAAAAAGTGGGTGTATCTATGCCGTAGCGATTCAATAGTACCCCCGAGTTCCGGGTATCTTCACAGGCGATATAGGAAACCGAATTCAGTACCTCGGCCGCACGGGGAGAAAAATCATCCAGATTTCCGATCGGGGTTGCAACGATATAAAGTGTAGACACGGTGGCTCACAGTTGAGGTTCAAGATCTGGATGAAGATAAGAGCTAAAAACGTTATTATCAGGGCTAATGAAGAAAGAGTGAATGACGGACAAATGATTTTGATACGAACAATGTATCCATTTCCTTTGGAAGTAAGAGAGCTTTGCAAAACCAGGGTTTGGTTCAGGGTCAAAGCATAAGCGAATTCGAATCCGCAGTTTATATCTCATAAATGAGGATTTCGAATCCGCGAAAATACAGAGATTGGACAAGACAACGGTTTTGCAAAGATTTCAGTAATTACAGGCAGCCCCGGAGTTCGATGAGGGGTTTACAATACATTCAACATATTAATTTCGATCACAAATAGAAGAATATGGCAAAATTTAATCCTTCAGGACTGAATCACATAACAATCAGGGTGAATGACATTGAGAGAGCTGAAGAATTCTACGGTGAGATTCTTGGCTTTGAGCTGGTTCGAAAAATGGGTAAAAGCATGGCGGTCTACCAGGTGGGTGAAGAAGATACCCTTGTACTGGTGGAAGCTGAAACCAGCTATGATCCCAATTCCCGTGATTACCGCGTGGACCATTTTGGATTTTATGTCGATTCCCCAGAAGAGGTGGATGAAATGGCAGAATATTTCAAAGAACAGGAAGTCAGTATTTTGAGCGGACCCGCGAACCGGAAAAGGGGACGATTTGTCTTTATCTCTGATCCTGATGGCAACATGATTGAAGTTTTTTACGAAGAGGATGAAGACTGAAGCCAGGCAAACAGCCGGACTGGGTAGCCTGGAGACAGGCTCCCGGCGGTTCACTTTTCTGGCCCCGAGCCCGGGAAACATCCGGTATCCCCACAACAGGTTGATGTTTGCCGGCAAGTACGATACTGCGAAACTTTGGCAGTAAAACGGGATTCAAAACCGGGTGGCATGTTATTTGCATAAAAAGATAGCAGTGCATGAAGCGATTTATTGAATTTTTTAAAAATGACAAGGATATGAGCGACACGAATGAAAAGGTGAAAAAGGACCAGGAAACCCAGGATGAGCCGGAAGAGCTGGATACTGCAGAAGGCAAACAGTCTGCCGACAAAGAAGAAAGTAAATACGCCGATTGGCAAAGGGAAGAGCTGATCGAGAAGCTGGAAGAACAGGACCTGCTTATCGAAGAGCTCCAGAAGGAGATGGAAACAGCCAAAGAAAATCATCTCCGGAAAGCCGCTGAACTGGAAAATGTACGAAAACGGTTCAAACGCGAGCGAACCCAGCTTTTCGAGACAGCCCGCGCCAAGGCCCTTGAAGATTTCCTGCCGATCAATGACGACTTGCACCGGACCCTGAAAGCGTTTGAAGAATCGGAAGTAAATGAGAACTTTATGGATGGAGTGGAGCTGGTTGCCAGTAAGTTCGAAGAGGTATTACATAAATACGATGTGGAGCGAATTGATGAAGAGATGGTCCCGTTCGATGTAGATCTGCACGATGCGATGATGCGCCAAAAACCGGAAGATGACAGCATCGACAGTGATATGGTTTTGAAGGTTGTTGAAAACGGGTACCGCATGGGCGACCGCACCATCCGACATGCAAAAGTAATTGTAAGCGAATAACGGAAGGACATAACTTAGTATGCCCCGCGATTATTACGAAATTCTTGGAGTGACAAAAGATGCCAGCCAGGACGAAATAAAAAAAGCCTATCGAAAGCTGGCCATGAAATATCATCCGGACCGAAACACGGATGATCCCAAAGCAGAAGAAAAATTTAAGGAGGCCTCTGAAGCGTACGAGGTGCTCCGCGACGAGCAGCAGCGTGCCAAATACGACAAATTCGGCCACCAGGGCGTAAACGGTGGCGCAGGATTTGGCGGCCGTGGCCAGTACCAGGATGTTGGATTTGATGATATCTTCAGCCGGTTCAGCGAAATTTTCGGATCTGATTTCTTCGGCGGAGAGTTCAGCGGCGGCGGTCGTGGTCGCTCGCGGGGGCGCCGTTCGTCGGGCCAGCCGGGCTCCGACATGAAGCTCCGTGTTAAGCTCAGCCTGGAGGATATCGCCTTTGGTACCGAAAAAAAATTGAAGGTAAAAAAGCAGGTCAAGTGTGATGAGTGCAACGGAACCGGCGCTGAGACCGAGCACGACTTTGAAACCTGCAGCACCTGCGACGGCATGGGAGAAGTGCGGCAGGTACACCGCACGATGCTCGGACAGATGGTTAACGTGCAGCGATGCCCCGACTGTAACGGGGAGGGACGAATAGTCAAGAACAAATGCTCCAAATGCCACGGCGAAGGTCGCTACAAGGGAAAAGAGACCGTCAAGATTCGCATTCCCGCCGGAGTTTCGGAGGGTAACTACATCACGATGCGCGGCCAGGGGAACGCCGGTATCCGCGGAGGTGAAGCAGGCGACCTGATTGTATTAATAGAGGAGGAAGAGCACGAGGATTTCGAGCGCGACGGCAACGATATTTACTATGACCTGGTCTTGAGCGTCCCCGACGCCATCTTGGGCACCGAGGTGGAAGTGCCAACCCTGAAAGGCAGGGCAAAAATCAAGATTGAGCCCGGTACGCAACCCGGCAAGTTGTTGCGGATGAAGGACAAGGGAATTCAGAAGCTGAACAGTTCGCAGACCGGAGACCAGTTTATCCGGGTCAATGTTTATATCCCGGGCAGTCTTACCAAGGAGGAGCGCGAGCATGTGGAAGCGCTCAGGGGACAAGATCATTTTGCCGCCACCAACAAGGAGGATGACGGCAAAGGCTTTTTCTCAAAGATAAAAGATGTATTTACCTAGCCTGTATTACCGGGCAATCAGATGATTAACCTGGTTCGTGATTCCACCTCATTTCCGGGGTAAATAGCTGGTTCAGGATTATATCCAGGATGTGATTGCTGTTTCTGATTCCCCCGCAATACCGGGGCTCTGTTGCCAGCGTGATCCCTTCCAGGCGTTCCTGCAGAAAGATGAATAAGCGGCTGTTGGGATCGATCAGGCTTTTGATCTCCTCATCCCCGTAGAGCTCGACCTTTTCACGCTGATAGGGAGCGACTTTGTTTTTGATGAAGTAGTCGAGGTCGATGTCGAGGAAAAACCGCTCGTTGTCCCGGCTCACAATCTCTGACTGAAATCTGCTGGGATCCCTGAATTCCAGGATCTGATGGGCATTATCCAGCTGATCAGGCCAGACATCCTGCTGTTCCATCCCGTAATTTTTAAGCAGTATGATGTCCCCCACCAGGTTCAGCCATGCCGCCGAAAGAATTTGCCCGTCGTTGTGGGGATCAAGCCCGTTGGTGGTAAACTCCACGACTGTTTGCAGATTCTGTTGGTGAAGGTCGTTTAACATCCGTTTTTCAGCTTCCGAAGGAGGAGCGAGGTCGCGGTGCCAGTCAATGGTCACGAGCGTGGGTGGCGGGGTATTCCAGCCGTTTTGGAGCTTCCTGGTCCACTTCAGCCAGTAAAAAAAGGAATAACGGTGATCGTTGAAAATCGCCAGTTCAATCTGCCGTCCTGAATCTTCACACGGGAGAATGATATCCTCAGCATATGTCCCGGGGGGAGCGGGGTCCGATATTTTGGGATCTTTATGCATAGGCTGGGCCAATCATAACATTTCTCAATCACTCATTCTTTCAAGTATCAAGTCACTCAATCACCAAATCAGAAACCTTCCACACGTCATCCTCGGTTTGATGGACTGATGCAGTGAAATGCGCTTTGACGGTATCACCAGACCGGGTTTGGTATTCGGCATAACTTTCTACCCGGTAGGTCTGTTTTTTGCCGGTTCGACGGATGCTGACAGCCGAATTCCAGGGAAATTCTACCGGTCCGGTGTCCTTGAGTTGTTCCCGAACTTTGTCCTGAACGGCCAGGTATGCGCCCATCCAGTCATCCTCGTTGCGGAACTCTTTGGCCTGTGACTCCACCTCTTGTTTTTGGGAAACGGTGGAGTCCGTTTGAGTGGTTTGCGAAGAGGGGTTAAATGAAAAGTCACTGCTGTTGATATACTGCATCGCCCACAGGGCCAGCAAGCCCAGTCCGAGGCTGATTACAATTTTTTTAACAGGGTATTGTCTCATGATTTTATCGCTTTTTCATGGTGACTCCCATGCCGGCGCCATGCATCAGCAAGAACATGGTTTCGAGCACGGGATTTTGTGTAATTGCTTCAATATAATCGGGGTCTGGACTGGGATACCGCATGTTGTGGGCGATAACCAGTCTGCCGGGCAACACCGGAAAAGAGACAGCAACAAGCATAAAAAAGGTCGTCAAAAAAATCATTGAATATTTCATGCTATTCTCCCCGGTTTTAACACATGGACGTTGCACAAGAGATAACGAACAAGGTATACATTCAAATTTATATTTATTGGTTGCGGCCTATTATTATTCAATTTCCAATCACTCAGTCACTCATTTACTAAATCATTCATTTTCGCCTGTCTTTAATATAGATCGCTTTCGACTGCCCTTCGCCCACGGGACGCTCCTCCATCTCAAAAAGCCTGGTGGCCTGTACCAGTTCACCCAGTTTTTGATACCCGTAATTCCGGGGATCGAAATCGGGTGACTGCTTGGCAATATAGCTGCCCACCGGCCCCAGGTGCGCCCAGTTTGTTTCGTCGGACGAGGCCTCTACGGCATTGCGGAGCAGGTTTACCAGCTTGGTATCCTGCTTCAGCTCGTTGGTGGAGCGGCGCTTCATCTGGGGCTTGTCGTCCTCTTCGTCGCGCAGTACCTCGGTATACACAAATTTGTCGCAGGCCGCTACAAAAGGTTCGGGCGTTTTTTGTTCGCCGAATCCATACACCACCAGGCCGGATTCACGAAGCCGGGCCGCCAGCTTGGTGAAATCACTGTCACTGGAAACCAGGCAGAACCCGTCAAACTTGTCTGAGTAGAGCAGGTCCATCGCATCGATGATCATGGCACTGTCGGTGGCATTTTTCCCCTTCGTATAGCCAAACTGCTGGATCGGCTGTATTGAGTGCTGAAGCAGCACCTCTTTCCAGCTGCTGAGTCGCGGGGAGGTCCAGTCGCCGTAGATCCGTTTTACGTTGGCCGTTCCAAATTTGGCCACTTCTGCAAGCAATCCCTCAACGATCGAGGGCTGGGCATTGTCAGCGTCGATGAGTACCGCCAGTTTATCTGTAGTTTCAGATTCCATATCCCGATATCCTGATGTTTTGTAATGATTGATTACTGCAATATAAGGAAAAGCAACCGACTGAATTACATGAGGCGATATAGCTGTTTCTGGTGCTTTTACATTCAAGGTCGTTAAAAAATGAGAGGCATGCAGACTCCCGGGACTTCTTAAAAAAATCGTGGCAGCTCAACGTCCGGGAAAGTCCCCAGTCACTCAAATGACCGTCCACAGCCGCGGTAGGTTTTGTCATCAACCGTTAACAGGGTGGTAGAAGGAAACTCCTTGCCCGAAGGGGCGATACACTCTTCAGCCGTTATCCTGATCGAGATATGGTGATCCGCCGCATTCATCTGGTATACTGTCTCCGTGCTATCCGGGTTGTAATCGGGTTCCGTAGTGGGTGCGGAGAATGAATATTCGCCATAGTCAAGGACAAAGGTAGTGGTGTCTGGAAATAGTTCAAGGTGCCACCCCGGCTCAAACCCGGAAGCCCGAAACGCAGCTCCCCGGAATTTGGCATCCTGCCAGACCGCTTCCTCCGGGTCCAGGTCGCAGTAGCCGTAGCTTTTGTCGTCGATCTCGATGATCGCATCATCGCCTTTCGACCAGTACATATAATCCCCGCCTTCAGACATAAACCGTGCTCCCGAAGCCGACCTGCGCCGGGGGAGATGCACCGTGGTGTCCGGGAGTATCAGCCAGGCATCACTGGTATCCACTTTCACCACCAGGTCCCACTCCACGAGGCAGTCATAAACCAGGGTTTTGCCGGTGGGCTGCGGAGCTGACGGCGTAACTTCGCCGGGCAGCTGATCTTTTTCAGTACTGCCGGTGCAGCCCGTAAATGAGAGAGAAAACAGGAGCAGGAGGGATAGCAAAAGTCGAGATCGCATAAAATGGTTTTGGATTAACATGTTGCCAGGATTAGGGATTGGCATCTTCATGACCCCAGAGGGAGATTCCTATCCACGACATTCTCACATTTTTTTGGAATAACGGCAAAGCTGGAAAATAAGCTTGTGCCCGGAAAAGCTAAAATGTATTCCTTCCTGTGGCCAGAGAAAATAAAATAACTGGCTGCCTGCAACCTTGCGTATCCCAAAGCCGTAGAGCAGGTATGTTTAATTTGAAAGGGAAGCTCATATCAAAACCCCAACTTTATAATCGACCAAAAGATATCTGATATGAAAAAATGGCTTAAAATTACAATAGGGATCATAGTCATCGGCGCAGTGGGAATGGCTGTCTTTGCGATGGTACAAAACGATAACACCGACCAGGAAGAAGTAAAAACGGTGGAGGTAAACCGCAGCAAGCTGCAGGATATCGCCATTGCAGTGGGAGCCATAGAACCACGAGTAGAGGTGGACGTAAAATCCAAAATATCGGGAGTGGTGGAGAAGCTGTATGCCGAGGCGGGAGAATACATTGAAGCCGGCGAACCGCTGATGGAGATCAAACCGACGCCGACCCCGCAGGAGCTGGTGGACGCCCGCCGGGAGCTGGAACGCATGCAGTTGTCGTTCAACAACGCGGAAACCGAATTTGAGCGGATCTCCAAATTAAAGGAGAAAGGATTGATTGCGGATCGGCTGTATGAGGAAACAGACCAGTCGTACCAGCAGGCCCGGGTAAACCTGCAGGCCGCCCGGGAACGGCTGGACCTGATTGAAAAGGGAAGCATTACGACCTATGGACAGGAGATTAAGTCTGTCGTTACAGCCCCGATTTCCGGCTACATACTGGAGAAAGCCATTGAAATCGGTGATCCTGTGGTGCCGCTTACCTCATACCAGGAAGGGACCGTATTGATGACCATGGCGGATATGGACGACCTTTTGTTCCGGGGAACGGTGGATGAAATAGATGTCGGAAAGCTGCAGGAGGGCATGCAGGCAGATATCAAAATCGGGGCGCTGCCGGATGCCGAGGTACGGGGAGTTCTTTCAAAGATTTCGCTTAAATCCCGTGATGAGGACAACACTATCGTTTTTCCTATTGAAATAATGCTCACTGACCTGGGGGGAAATGTGCTCCGGGCCGGATATTCCGCGAATGCCGAAATTATGGTGGAGGAGCGAGATAACGTACTCACGATCCCGGAACGGCTGATCACCTTTCGGGGAGATACCGCACATGTAAACGTGCTGCTGGCCGACGGTTCCCGGGAAGATCGGGTCATCGAGATGGGACTCAGCGATGCGATCAACGTGGAAGTGAAAGAGGGGCTTGCCGAGGGCGAAAAAGTGATTGAAAAAGAAGCGAAAGAGATTGAGTAACCGGAGATCAACGATGTCGATATGGGCCTTTTTACAGCAGTTTTGGGTGGACCTGAAAGCCCAGAAGTTACGGTCAACGCTGACTATACTCGGAATTACGTGGGGAACCGTTTCCGTGGTGGTGCTGCTTGCGTTCGGGATGGGACTGGAAAAACAGAATCGAAAAAACATGCACGGTATGGGGCAGGGCATCGTAATACTTTTCCCCAACCAGACGACCAAGCCGTACAAGGGGTACCCCGACGGGCGAAGAATTCGGTTCACCCCGCGTGATGCCGAAATCCTGGAAGCCCAAATCCCCCAGATTACCAGTATCAGCCCGGAGTTCAGGCGCTATGGCACACCGGTTCGCTATAAAAACAATCGAACGCTTCCCAATATTATCGGGGCAAATGAGAAGTACGGGGAGATGCGTAACATTATTCCGGACGACGGAGGACGCTATATTAACCGGCGGGATGTGGAGCTGCGACGCAGGGTGGCCGTGATCGGCGACAAGCTGAAGACGTTGCTGATGGGAGATGCACCCGCTATCGGGGAGACAATCTATATTGCCCAGTCACCCTTTACCATTGTGGGCGTCATGAAGCCCAAAGTGCAGAACTCATCCTATGGCAGTCGCGATGAAGACTGCATCTTCATACCAAATACGACCTACCAGTCGCTCTTTGGGGATGTGTACCTGAACAACCTGATCTTCCGGTACGACGACCCGGAGGCTTCTGAGTTTGTGACCGCCAGCGTATATAATACTCTCAGCACTATTCACACCTTCGACCCCACCGACCAGGATGCCGTATTTATCTGGGATACTAATGAGATGGATAAATTTTTGAACTATTTCTTTATCGGATTTAACCTGTTTATGGGAATCATCGGGGCTTTTACCCTGACCGTCGGGGGGATCGGCGTGGCTAATATCATGTTTGTGGTAGTCAAGGAAAAAACCGGGGAGATCGGCATTAAGCGGGCTATCGGGGCCACGCAAAGGACTATACTGGGCCAGTTTTTCCTGGAGAGTTTCGCTATCGTCATGATCGGCGCCCTGCTGGGATTCCTTATTTCGGTCGGGATGGTCGAACTGGCAGGCCTGCTCCCGATAGAGCAGGAGGTGGGTCAGCCGGAAATCTCTTTTGCGGTGGTTGCGGTTACCGTTGTTCTCCTTTCGGTGATCGCCCTGCTGGCAGGATATTTCCCCGCGCGAAAAGCTGCAAAACTGGAACCAGCCGAATGTCTGCGGCAGATCGCCTGAACCTGATAAAAAGGATAACGATATGTGGAAAGTATTATTCCAGGAATTTATTAATGACTTGCGCATACAGAAACTCCGGTCATTTTTGACGATGTTCTCCATTGCGTGGGGAACAATTGCGGTGGTGTTGCTGCTGGCGTTCGGGGAGGGGGTCAAAAACGTAATGTCGGCCGGTTTTACCAACGCGTATGACAATATTCTGATGGTCTATGGCGGCACCACCAGCAAGGAGTACGAGGGGCTGCCCAAGGGGCGGTCCATACGATACAAGCTGGAAGATGTGGAGATGCTGGAGCGGGCAATACCGGCGATCGAAAAAATAAGTCCTTCGTACGGCAAATGGGGCACGAGCCTGCAGACCGACCTGATGAAGCGCACCACGTATATGGAGGGGGTGTATCCCTCATTTGTAGAATTGCGGTCGATGTATCCGGCGGAGAAAGGACGATTTTTAAACGACCTGGATGAGAAATACCGGCGGCGGGTGGTGTTCCTCGGAAATGACATTGCCGCCCAGCTCTTCGGGGATGAATCGCCTGTGGGCAAGCAGGTAAAACTGGACGGTATGCCGTTTACGGTGATCGGCGTTATGATCCCGAAAATACAGAACAGCATGAACAACGGGCCCGATGCCGACCGCGCCATTATACCGGCTTCCACCTTCAAAGCTGTTTACGGCAGCCAAAATATCAACCACATGCTGATACGCCCGCGTTCAACCCAGGAGATAGAGCAGGTAAAGCAGGAGGTTACCCGCCTGCTGGCCAATCGCTACAAGTTTGACCCGGCCGACCCCAATGCCATATCCATTTGGGATACCATAGAAACAGCGGCGAATATCCGGATGGTGATGCTGGGCATACAGATTTTTCTGGGCGTAGTCGGTTTATTCACGCTCTGCATTGCGGGGGTGGGTATCGCCAACATCATGTATGTAGTTGTAAAAGAACGAACCCGTGAAATCGGTATTAAACTGGCGGTGGGGGCCCGCCGGCTTCATGTCCAGATTCAATTTATGTTTGAAGCACTTGCAATTTCGCTGGCAGGGGGTGGCATCGGCCTGGCTTTTTCGACAGCTGTTATTGCGGCTGTACGCAGCATTCCCGCCGATGACGGGGCTATGCAGTTTCTCACGCAGCCTGAGCTCTCAACCGCCATAGCACTGCTTTGTGCTGCTGTACTGGTGGCAGTCGGTGTTGCCGCGGGCTTTTTCCCCGCCCGAAAAGCCGCTTCGCTTGACCCCGTTGAGTCATTGCGGTACGAGTGATTTGACGGCTTCTCAAGGTGCTATTTTTGGAGCGAATCCGGGATGGTGAGCACTTCCTGGGTGTTGACTTCATCGGCACCGCGCACTTTGGACCCCGCAGCAATATAAATGTTACCGTCGTAAACCACCGCCTGGGTCCCGTGCCGACCGGTATTCAGTGAGGGAAGAGCGGTCCACTCGCGGGTCTCGGTATTATAGGCTTCTACTTCTGCGTGGGCCTGCTGTTGTGCTCCGCTTTCACCGCCAATAACAATGAGATTGGCTCCCACCGAGATGGCAGTAGTACCGGCCCGTTCGGTCGGAAGGTCACCGGAAGGGGGGAGCGGAGACCAGGTGCCGGTCGCAAAATCATAAACATCCACTTCCGGGATGGTGAGCTGGAACGTCTCACCGGTGGCCTGGGAGGTTCGTCGCCCGCCGGCGGCGTAGAGCTTTCCATCAATAATGGAAACCTGGAAATGATCGCGATAGCGGGGAGCATCAGCCAGCCTGGTCCACTCTCCGGTTTCCGGATCAAACGAATCGAACCAGCGCACATGCCCGTCAATGTGGCCGTTCTGGATGCCGCCTACAAGATAGATTTTCCCATTATGGGCGATCGCTCCCGCAGCCCCCCGCCGTCGATCTTTGGGAATAGCGGGCCCCCTGGTCCACTGATCCGCTTGAGGATCATAAATATAGACGTTGGGTACGGGGTCTTCATCCGGGTAGCCGCCCGTCAGTGCGCCCATGACGTAGATCTTGCCCTCGTAACTGACCGCCTGGAAGTGGTGCATCGGCAGTGGAGGAGTGGCGCCGGTTGACCAGCTGTCGGTGCCGGGGTCATAGATATCCACGGGGCGTTCTCCCCGTCCCCCCAGCAGGTAGAGCTTGTTGTCGACCGCTGCGTAGGCATTTTCGTGCCGGTGGTGAGGTTCTGTGTCGGAAGAGAGCGTGTGCCACCCGGCTTGCGTTTGTGCGTTAGTCATTGATACCGAGCCAAAGAGCATAAAAAGCAAGATGGCTGTCGAAATTGGGGAAATCAGGTTGAATGCTGGAGTCTTCATGCGTGGACTGTTTTTTCAAAGTTGTGAGCCGGAAAATTGACGGGTTTTGGACAGTTATGCAAGCGCAAGACCATAATTTTATCCCCGGTTTTTGTTTCCCGAGAGATCGATAAAACGTATTCCCTAACTTGTGTGTTAGGTATGTTACATATTCTGATCAACAAAGACGGGAGGTTGTGATGCCATTAAGCAGATTAACAAAATATCTGGATGAGAACGATAAAAAGTATGTCGTAATAAAGCACTCGAAGGCGTTTACGGCCCAGGAGGTCGCGGCCTCGGCCCATATACCGGGTAAAGAGATGGCCAAAACCGTAATGCTGAAGGTGGATGGGGATCTCAAAATGCTGGTGCTACCTTCCACCCACCAGGTGGACTTTGAGCTGGTCAAGCAAGAGCTGCAGGCGGATGAGGTGGAGCTGGCTTCTGAACAGGAATTCAACGGGTTATTCCCGGATTGCGAACTGGGTGCCATGCCCCCTTTTGGCAATCTCTACGATATGGAAACCATAGTAGCTGAATCCCTGACCGAAGATGAGGAAATTGCGTTTAACGCCGGCACACACAGGGAACTTATCCGGATTTCCTTTGATGACTACAAAGAGCTGGTAGCTCCTGAAATAATTCACGTTTCAGTCAAAAAACAGGCTTGACAGCGACCGGTATTTCTGTTTCCGGTGCGTGTGAGTACGGATCATCCCTCACTGGCGCTTACGCTGTTTTCGGGCCGTGCTGTTATCAATTTACCTGGATTATTTAAATTTGGCGGGCTTGCCTCGTCTCAGGGCGGTGAAACGAAAAAATATTCTCTCGCGGGAGGGACTTCCGTTCCATCTGTGTTGCATGACTTGGAACGGCAAATACGCGGGATGCATCCCTTGCGCAATATTAAAGGTACAGAACCAAGCAAGAGTCTGGATAAGGTTTCAAGACAAAGCAGTTCTTGTCTTCTCAAAAATAATTTCTAACATTTGGGTAGCCTTTACAGTGGGTAGCCTTTACAGGTGGTCCTGGCTCATTTGTTGCGATAGTATATTTTCATAGACGGAATTTATCAGAGCAAAATAACTCAGACAAAAGGGGTAAATCAGAATGCAGCATTCTTTATTCAAGTTTTACGGGAACGTATTGTGTGCCACAATAATTATTTGCGCAGTATCTGCTCCGGGTATGGATCTTTTTGCCCAGCAGCGGGTAATTACCAAAGATATTGAGCCGCTCGACGCCCCGTTCCCGATGGCGGAGCTGCAGCGACCGGGATTCCCAGACACTACGTTCAATATTCAGGATTACGGAGCTGTGCCGTTGGAGAAGGATTCTTCCTTTAAAAATACCGGGGCGATTCATCGGGCTATTGAGGCGGCGCACGACATCGGCGGGGGAACGATTGTTATCCCCAAAGGAGGATGGTTGACGGGACCCATTCACTTGATGAGCAATATCAATCTTTATATTGCCGATGGGGCTACCGTGTATTTCAGTACGGATAAAGAGGATTACCTGCCGGTGGTCCCGCAGCGCTATGAAGGAGTTGAAGCGTATAACTACTCTCCGCTGATTTATGCCCGGAATGTAAAAAATGTTGCAGTCATCGGCCGGGGCACGCTGGATGCACAGGGAGCCCACTGGTGGAGCTGGTTTGAAGAGCACGGGGCTCCCCCTCGGGGTATCGCCACGAAAGTGCCGTTGTCGCGCCGTGATTTTGGAAAGGGAGCAGGAAATGAGGGTATGCGTCCCAACTTTATGGTATTCTGGAAATCGGAAGATATCCTGGTGGAAGGGATCACCCTCAATGACAGCCCGATGTGGAATGTACATCTGGTCTACAGCAAGCGGGCGATTATACGGAATATTACCGTCAACAGCCTGGATGCCCCCAATGGAGACGGGGTGGTGCTGGATTCCTCGAGGGATATTCTCGTCGAATACAACCATTTTGAAACCGGCGATGATGCGGTTGTCCTTAAATCAGGGTTTAACGAAGAGGGGTTGCAGATCGATATACCGACAAAAAATGTGGTGGTGCGTAATTTTGAGGCTCGCGATGTCCGCACCGGCAGCGGGGGTATTGTCTTTGGCAGCGAAACTTCGGGTGGTATCAACAATGTATATGTTCACAATGCGTACTTTGAGGGAGCCGACCGCGGAATCCGGTTCAAAACCGAGCGCGGCCGGGGCAACGTCATTGAGGATATTTTTATCCGCAACATCCGGATGCGGGATATCGAAAACCAGGCCATCAATTTCAACACGTTTTATACCGGTCCCGAGGCCACTGGTCCCGCCCCGCTGATTCGCAATATCGAGATACGGGATGTGCAAATTGACAGCGTGCCAACGGCGATATCACTGATTGGCCTGCCGGAAAAGTGGCTTGAGAATATCACCCTGCAAAATATTCAGGTAAGTAATGCGGGTGAGGGCGCAAGAATTGAACGAGTCAAGAACCTGACTCTTCATAATGTTGATATTCAGTCAGAAGAGCGGGCAATGATTGTGAATGACGTGTATGAGATGTATTTCGAAAATGTGGCTCTCAGCGACAGCATGATGGATAACACCGCTCCGATACTGCTTCAGGGCTCCTATACCGGGAGTATTTTTATGCCGAACTTTCCCGCCAGTCAAATTGAATTCGGCGAGGACGTTTCACCCAACATTATAAAAAGGGAGCCTCAGCAACAAGTCTGGTAATATTACCTGCAGAATACGGTCACGATTTTTTACCCTGGGAATCTGCCGGGCTTCACAAGGTTTTGTTCCCTCGGTGAGTGGTTGCTGCCCGATGTTGTGCCGTATTTACAATCCTGATTGACAAAAGATTGAAAAAAATGAACAAATGGTTCTGTAACCGGGTAATAATAATATTAGGAGAGGGGAAGGACCTAGTTAACGGTACTTCCTTTCTTGGCTTCGATATCCTGTTTTCGTTCGCAGGTCTCCGGATCTTCGCAAGCCCCAAAAAAGTGAAGTGAATGCCCTTCAATGTTAAAATTGTGGATCTTCTCCATCATACTCTTGATTTCCTGGATGCGCGGGTCGCAAAACTCCATAACGGTACCACACTCTTTACAGATAATATGATCGTGCTGCTGGTAGGCGTAGGCGCGTTCGTAAAAATACTGGTTTTTCCCAAATTGCTGGCGCTGAACAAGTCCGCACTCCACGAGAAGGTCAAGTGTATTGTAGACGGTGGCACGTGAAACGCGGCTGCCTGAATCTTTCATGTTGAAGAAAATATCATCGGCATCAAAATGGCCGTCGGCGCGGTAGATCTCCTCCAGTACCATAAACCGCTCGGGGGTTTGCCGCTGATTGTGTTCCTTCAGATATGAGCTGAAGATCTCTTTTACGAGGTCAATTGTCTCTTCTTTTGCTGGATGTGCCATAAAAAATTGATCAATTTTTGTTTCAATATAATGAATAACGCCGGGCATTTGAAAAGATTTTGATTAGCAGGGCAGGATGGTGGTCAGCCCAGTCCCAAACGTTACAGTCCAATCGTTTCAATAATTCTACCATTATCACTGCAGAATGTTATATTCATGAATCTTGTAATTGACCAGGGGAATTTAATCTAACATTCAGGTTATTTATGCCTACAGTTGTTGCCTTTGAGACACTGACGGAACTCTTTATAAATCTATCCAAAAAATATGAAGGAAAGCGAAAAACGGCGTTTGGTCGAAAGCCTTCCACGAACGACCGTTACGAAGCGATAACCTGGGAGACGGTCGCGGAGGATGTCCACGCCCTGGCGGCGTATCTCACGGAGCACGGTATCGAAGCGGGAGACCGCGTGGCGATTCTCAGTGAAAACCGGTATGAGTGGGCGGTGGTGGACCTGGCAATTCAGCTGGTGGGGGGCGTCAATGTTTCCCTGTATACTTCGCTGCCACCGGACCAGTGCAAGTATATCCTGCAAAATTCGGAAGCGGAGCTTTTTTTCGTCTCCACGGGAATTCAGCTAAAAAAGGCGATTGAAATTTTTGAAGACTGTGAGCATGTACGCCAGGTAATCGCTTTTGATGCCCCTCGTGTTCAGCGCCAGCTGGAAGAACCCTACGTGGTGCTTTACGAAGATGTGATGAGCGAAGGCTTCAAGCTGTATCCGAAACATGAGGAAGAGATCCATGACCGGAGCAAGCGTATTGAGCCGGAAGACCTGGCAACGCTGATCTATACCTCCGGAACTACGGGCAAGCCGAAAGGGGCGATGCTGACCCATCGAAACATCGTGAGCAATGTGAAAGCGGCGCATCAGCATATTCATATTGATGAGAACGACCGCGCCCTCTCATTCCTGCCGCTCTGCCATTCATTTGAGCGCACAGCCGGGTATTATGCGCTGCTTGCGGGAGGCGGGGAGATTTATTACGCCGAAAGTGTGGATACCGTTGCCAGGAACTTGACTGAAGTGCATCCCACAATTGTGATGAGCGTGCCCCGGCTGTTTGAAAAGATCTATAACCTGGTTGCCAAAAGCGTGGAGGAGGGCAGCGCTGTAAAGAAAAAGATATTTGACTGGGCATTTGATGTAGGCCAACGATACGCCGATGGTGAGCGGGGACTGGTGGCCATGCAAAAAACGGTGGCCGACAAGCTGGTATTTGACAAGCTCAAGGAGCGTACGGGGGGCAATATCCGCTTTTTTGTATCCGGGGGAGCCGCACTGCCGGCAGAGATCGGTCATTTCTTTATGGCGGCGGGGCTCAACATCCTGGAGGGATATGGACTCACGGAAACCTCACCGATTATGGCAGCCAATTCGTATGGCAATGAGCGTATGGGCACGGTGGGACAGATTTTAAACGGCATAACAGTGGCTATACAGCGGCTGGAGGATAACAAAATAATTGCCGAGATCAGTGGTGAGGACTATCCCACCAAGCTGACCAGCGAGCCGGGAGAAATTTTGTGCAAGGGTCCCAACGTGATGAAGGGGTACTGGAAAAATGAAGAGGCCACGCGCGAGATGATCGACGAGGAAGGGTGGCTGCATACCGGCGATGTGGGACGATTTGTGGAGGGCAACCTGCAGATCACCGATCGCATCAAGCATATGATCGTAAACGCAGGAGGCAAGAATATCTACCCCGGACCGATTGAAGATATGTTCAAAACCAGCAAGTGGGTTGATCAGCTGGTGGTTGTGGGGGAACGCCAACCCTTCATGGCCGCGTTGATAGTACCTGATTTTGAAACCCTGGAAAAACATGCGGAAGAACGTGGGCTCAAGTACGATTCGATGGAGGATCTGATCCAAAAGGATGAGATTCAGTCGATCTACAAGAAAGAGATCCGAAACTATTCAAAACAGTTGGCATCCCACGAAAAGATCCGCGATTTTAGGCTGGTCGCAAATGAGTTTTCAGTAGAAAGCGGCGAGCTGACTCCAACACTCAAAGTGAAGCGCCGGGTTATTGAAGATAAGTACGGCCACCTGATTGATGATATTTTCGATAGTGCCGCTGTCTAGTAAAGTCACTGGATCATTCGTTGTGAGATACAGGTGTGTTTTTTCAGCTCAATTAATTCTGATATTCTATCCAAATTAGCACACCTGTTGAATCACGAATGCAGCAGAAATAACACGAGCCAACTAAACATTGAATTTTCACAATATAAATTGATACGTAATGTCATATAATATTTTTTACTGGGTCCACATTGTCTCCTACATAGCATGGTTGCTGGCGTTTGCAGGTAGCTTATACTTTGCCTGGCGGGCGGGCAAGGCGTTTCAAACCGACGATGAACCCAGACTTATGAAGCTGGAGCGTCGTTCAACCAGCATAGGGGCGCATCTGGGGGCACTCGGCATTCTCATCTCGGGTGGGGCGCTGGCCTCCATTCCCTCGGGACCCCAGTGGGGCTGGTTCAATTTTGAACTGTATGGCTGGCTGGCGGTAAAGCAGGCGATCTTTTTTATCATTCTTATCCTGGTCGGATTTTCCATCAAGCGGAGTGTCGCCTTCAAAAAGCAGCTCAAAACGGAAAATGGCAGTCGTGTGGGCGACGATACCCGTCAAAAATGGCGAAAGGCGTATAACATGTCCCTCATCGTCTATATCCTTGTGGTTGTAAATACCCTTCTGGGACTGTTTAAACCGTTTTAGGGCGAGGTGGTTATTCTCTTGCTTCATTATTATCCGCTTCAACCAGCCTGTTTTCCATCTGCTGCAGGAGATGTCGAACCCTCCGCCGGTTCACTCCAAAGTCACTATGTCCTACTCGACTGGCACTTCGGATGTGGAGATAGGTATTGTTATTTTCGGCTTCCTCCAGTTGCAGGGTCAGGTCATCCTGGAAAAAAACAACCATGAAGATCGCATCGATCCGGTAGGTATCGGGGGTGAGCTCGATATTATACGGCTTCATGGCCTGCAATATCTTGAGAGCGATCTCCCAGGTAGCGTCGACAGAAGCGGGGTATTGTTCAGTTAGCCGTACGCAGTTCGGGGATTCCGGGCAGGGAGGAAGGGGATTGTTCAGATCTTTACGCGAAGGAAAATCCGATGATTGCGAACCGCATGCCGAAAAGAAATAGATCATGAGCTGAAATATAAGCAGTTGTGCAGCCGGTATTTTCATAAAGCTCAATCCGGGGAATATTTTTCGTTACTGAAAATCAGGAAGAGGTCAGCAATTCCAGGCATTCATCCACGGTGGATATCACATATATGGCACTCCACTGCTGTTTCGTGATGAATCCCTGGTCTACCGCCTGGTCTATAAAGCTGACCAGGAGATCATAGTACCCGTCCATATTAAAGATTAGAACAGGTTTTTCGTGCAGCCCAAGCTGAACCCAGGTGATCGTTTCCAGCAGTTCCTCGAACGTACCGAAGCCGCCGGGCAGTGCAATAAAGGCATCCGATAGTTCGGCCATCATCGCTTTTCGTTCATGCATGGAATCGGTGACGTGCAGGGCGGTAAGGTTGCCGTGGGCGTGGCTCATAAGGTGTTCCGGGATAACGCCGTGTACGCTGGCTCCGTAGCTGAGTACGGCGTCCGCAATCACATTCATCAGACCAATTGAGCCGCCTCCGTATACCAGGTCGATATGGTTTGTGGCCAGGGCTTTCCCAAGTGTGCGGGCCTGCGTGGCAAAAGCGGGATTCCGCCCCGTTTTTGAACCACAAAATACACATACCCGTTTTATCTTGATCATCAGGCAGTCACCGTTCGCATTCGGTCTACGACAAGCTTCAGCTTTTCAATCAGATAGTCGATTTCCGCTGCCGTGTTGTCTCTTCCCAGGCTGATGCGGATGCTGGAGTTCGCAATATCGTCGGCCATGCCGATGCCGGAAAGCACATGAGAGGGCTCCATGGCGCCGGAGGTACAGGCGGAACCGTTGGAAACACAGATGCCCTCGACATCCAGGTTCAGCAGCAGCATTTCGCCATCCAGTGCCCCACCGGAAGGATTTGTAAATGATAAATTGATAATATGGGGGACGCCGGCACCCGTCTCCGGACCATTGATTTGCACTGTGTCTCCAAACTGTTGATCCAGTCCTTTGATAAGCCTGGCTCTTAATTTTTTGAAATGCTCGTTTTGTTTTGCCCGCTGCTTGTCGATAAGCTCCAGCGCCGTTGCCAACCCCACGATACCGGGCACATTCAGCGTTCCCCCCCGCCGCCGCCGTTCTTGTGAGCCGCCATGCATCCAGGGGATCCAGGCAGAGCCGTGTCGCATGTACAGCACGCCAACACCTTTGGGACCGTAGATTTTGTGGCCGCTTATGCTCAGGAAATCGACTCCAAGTTCGTTTACGTCCACCGGTAGCTTCCCCACGCTTTGCACAGTATCGGAATGGAGCAGGACCTCATGTTCGCGGCAGATTGTACTGATCTCTGAAATCGCGTTGATTGAACCGATCTCGTTGTTCACATGCATAAGGGTAACCAGCGCTGTTTCGTCGGTGATAGCCTCGGCTACTTTCCCGGGCGCAACGGTTCCGTCATCATCCGGCTCGAGATATATCGGTTTGACTCCGCGACGTTTAAGGGCTTCCACCGCGTGAAGCACGGCGTGATGTTCGATCGGCGAGGTGATCACTTCCGTTTTGCCGGTCGCTTCAACCACTCCCTTTATCGCCGTATTGTCGCTCTCGGTACCGCCGCTGGTAAAAATGATCTCAGCGGGCTCTGCGCCAATAATATCGGCGATCGTTTCGCGAGCCTCTTCCACCGCTACTTTGGCACTGCTGCCCAGCTCATGCGTGGAATTGGCGTTGCCGTATTGCTCGGTGAAGAAGGGAAGCATCGCATCCACTACGCGCTCGTCAACCGGTGTCGTGGCTGCGTGATCCAGGTATACTGTTTGCATTATTCAAAAAATTCATTACTGGAAAATTACCTGTGAAAGAGGGCTTTGAACATGCCGGAGTTGGGCAAACCAACGGTTTTGCAAAGCCCATTGAAAGATATTCAAAAAAGCCCAGAATAACAGGCCGGGAAATCAGATTCCACGACCAATCTTGCAAAAATCAGTTTGATTGCGGTCATGACCCGGCCGGCTTTGCCCGGATAGCAGGTACAGGGTTTGGACGATTTGCAATAAGCTGGTAAATTCCGGCTCCGAATTACTTTCAACAAAGACAGGATGTTCACTAATGGAAAAGATGACGCTTAAAGATGTAGATGTAAACGGCAAGAAGGTATTAATGCGGGTAGACTTTAATGTACCGATTGAGGACGGGGAGATCACCGATGACAACCGTATCGTGCAGGCCTTGCCCTCCATCAAGCACGTGGTTGACCAGAACGGGGTGCTTATCCTGATGAGTCATCTTGGACGTCCCGGCGGGGCCCCGGACCCGGAATTGAGCCTGAAACCGGTGGCCGAATACCTGCAAACGCTGCTGGATGCCAAGGTCCATTTCGCTGAAGACTGTGTCGGTGAAAAGGCGAACTCGGTGATTGCAAAGGCCGGTCCCGGAGAAATTGTGGTGCTTGAAAATGTGCGCTTCCATGAGGGTGAAAAGGCTAATGACGAAGGTTTTTGCAAACAGCTGGCCGCGCATGGCGATCTCTTTGTCAATGACGCGTTTGGCAGCAGCCACCGCGCGCATTCGTCGGTTGCAGGAGTTACCCGGTTTTTACAGCCGGCGGTTTCCGGATATCTGCTTGAAAAAGAGATTAAATACCTCAGTGATGCCATTAACAACCCGGTTCATCCCTTTATCGCCATTCTGGGAGGCGCCAAGGTATCTGACAAGATCGGTGTTATTGAAAACCTGCTGGACAAAGTGGATACCATTCTTATCGGCGGAGGCATGACCTATACTTTTTACAAAGCCAAGGGACTGCCGGTCGGAACTTCGCTGGTGGAGGAAGACAAAGTGGAGCTGGCCGGCGAGCTTATCAAGAAAGCCGCAGAACAGGGCGTGGACCTGGCCCTTCCCGTTGATCACGTGGTGGCCACCGAATTCAAGGCGGACGCCGAGTTCAAGGTTGTGGGAGAAGATGAAATAGAGGAGGGCTGGATGGGGCTCGACATCGGTCCCCAAACTACGATCGCCTTTGGCAACAAGATAAAAAATGCGAACACTGTTGTCTGGAATGGACCGATGGGTGTGTTTGAGATGGAAAATTTTGCCGATGGCACATTCTCTATTGCGGAACACCTGGCCCAAACCACCGAAAATGGAGCCACAACGATCATCGGCGGCGGAGACTCGGCCGCCGCAATTAAAAAAGCCGGGCTGGAAGACAAAGTATCACACGTCTCAACCGGCGGCGGCGCCAGCCTGATGTTTCTCGAAGGCAAAGAACTGCCCGGGGTGGTGGCATTAACTGACAAGGAGTGAGCGTCGACTTTTAAAAAGATCTGACACAGTATAAAACCTTCCGGGAAGCTCCCGGAAGGTTTTTTTGTAGATAGAACTTTTGAAAAGCGGAATCCTGTACAGTACAGGTACGCAAAATCCAGCTTTTTTCGAGGGCCCTTCGCAGAACCTGCTATGTTGTAGGTGGTTGTACCACCGACCGTATTGCCCTTCTAAACGGGAGTACAACTTCCTCAGAACGAGAATTCGAATGTTTTGCAAAGCCTTCTTTGATTGTAAAGCACCATTTGATGGAGCTGCAGTACCCGGGGATGGAATAAAAACCCATGTTGAAAGAGGGTAGTAAGCCTGCACATATTCCCCATTCAGCGAACAAATATGGCCGTTAATAACGGCCAGCGCTAAAATATCGGGCGATATCCAAATTTTTCTGTAAGGATTTCCTCTGAAATATATCTTACCTTATGAACGCAAAGCTAAAAAAATAAAATGAGGTAACAGTTATGAGTTCTTTGAACAAAGCTATGATTATCGGGCGCTTGGGTCAGGATCCTGAAGTACGTTACACCCAGTCGAACACGGCTGTAGCCAATCTTTCGGTAGCTACTTCTGAGCGGTATAAAGACAGCTCGGGAGAGTGGAAAGAGAACACCGAATGGCACCGGGTTGTGGCGTGGGGGCGATTGGCTGAGATCTGCCAGGAATACCTCAGGAAAGGGTCACAAGTATATATCGAGGGTCCAATACAAACGCGACAGTGGGAGGATCGCGATGGGCAAACACGCTATACAACGGAAATCAAGGCCCTTACGCTTACGATGCTGGACAGCAAAAGCGACAGGGACGGAGAACCCCGGGTGGTCCCGGACAAACCGGCCTCCTCCAAGCCGGTGGACAGCAAGGTAGAGCTGGACGAGGACTTCGACGATCTTGACGACGATCTCCCGTTCTAGGCATGTGTGAGATCGCGGAAAAGACAGCACGGGGTCTGGATACACAAAAACATATGCAAGACCCCGTGCAGGCGTTCCGTTTGACCTGAAAAAACCTGACAGGTGATGAGGCATCCGCTTCATCACCTTTTTTATTCCGGCCGGATTATTTATGCGGGCTGGTGTTAGAAACAATATGTGGTAGCAGTTGCACCCGATACCATCAATATGTAGCTTTAACATACTAATCAAAGAATGAAGTAACATAATTGGACGATCCCGGCAGTATAGGTTTACATACGATTGCATACCTGTTACAAGAGGCAGCGGTATATCACGAAACGTTCGACCCTGTCGATCTCTCCATCCAGCTGGTGATTGTGGTGGTGGGATTGCTGTTTTCGGCGATATTTTCAGGTTCCGAGGTTGCGTTTTTTTCGATTTCCAACCAGATCGACCTGCTGGATCAGAGTGAAACAGAGGGAGCCGCGGATCAGCTGATCATCCGGATGCTGGAGAAGCCACGCCGGCTGCTGGCCACAATTCTCATCGGAAATACATTTGCCAATATCATAACATCGGTATTGGCAGCGGTGATAACCGGCAACCTGGCGGTATACCTGGGGTATTCCGAAGTCGTCGTCTATATCGTCGAGGTGGTCGTTCTTACGTTCACCATTTTAATCCTCAGCGAGATTACCCCAAAAATTATTGCGATCAACAACCCGCTGAAAAGTTCCCGCCGGCTGGCCCGTTTTATATACGTGTTTTACTGGTTGCTGAAACCGCTCTCCAAGCTTATCGCCGAAAGTACACTCAGCCTGGAAGAACGGCTCCCCAAGCCGGAGAACCGGATGTCCAGCGAAGATATTATGACGATGGCCGAAGTGGGAGAGCTGGAGGGCTCGATCCGCAGCGATGAGCGCGAGATTATCGAAAATGTGATTGAGTTCGGCACCACCTCGGTGCGGGAAATTATGACCTCCCGCGTGAACATTGTCGCCGTTTCGACTGACGATACGCTGGAAAACGTTTTAAAGCAGATCCGCGAAAAGGGGTTTTCCCGCATGCCGCTTTTTGAGAATGACCTTGATAATATTTTAGGTATAATCTATTCAAAAGACGTACTTCCATATATCAATTCCGATATTGAACGGACGACGATCAACTGGCGGACCATCGCCCGAAAGCCGCTTTTTGTTCCCGCAACCAAGAAATTGGATGATCTGCTGCGGGTATTTCAGCAGGAAAAAACCCACATCGCCATCGTGGTGGATGAATATGGCGGCACGGAAGGACTGATTACGCTGGATGACATACTGGAGGAGATCGTGGGAGAGATCTCTGACGACTACGAGACCAGTGATGAGCAGCTGTTTAGAGAGTTTAAAAACGGCGTGTTTATTTTTGACGCCCGTATCGACCTCGATGATATGGAGGAGATTGTGGGGTTTGAACTGACCAGTGACGAAGATGAATATGAGACGCTTGGCGGACTGGTATACCACCTGACAGAGCGGATTCCGAATGTGGGGGAGCGGGTCTATTTCAAGGGACTGGAGCTGACGATTCATTCGGTCCAAAACAACCGGGTCCGCAAGTTGAGGGTAAAATTGAATCCCGATGACACTTCCCACAGAAAACGAACTCCGCTCAAAAACGAGGATTAAGAGTTCAACGGCATGTCTGATACCATCTTGATGCAACTAAAAGAGAATCACAGCCTGAAACCCTACAATACCCTTGGAGTTGAGGCAAAAGCAGAACAATTCATTTCGATCGGGGCAGTGGATCAGCTTGTTCAGGTGTTGACCGATCCGAATTTCAGGGATATTGACAAGTGTGTTCTCGGGGGAGGCAGCAATGTGCTTTTCAGGGATGATGTTAAAGGACTTGTACTCCACATCTCGATCAAGGGAATCCACAAGGTCAGGGAAGATAAAAACCATGTGTGGGTCCGTTCGGGAGCGGGAGTGATTTGGCACGATCTGGTCCTGCACTGCGTTGAGAGGGGATGGGGCGGTATCGAAAACCTCTCCCTGATTCCGGGTACCGTCGGGGCGGCTCCCATCCAGAATATTGGTGCGTATGGAGCCGAGCTAAAGGATGTGTTTGAATCGCTGGAAGCGGTGGAGACGGAGACCGGTGAGGTACGGACTTTTACCTACGATGAGTGCCGATTTGGTTACCGCGACAGTATTTTTAAAAATGAGTTGAAGGGGAAATATATTATTACCCATTGTACGCTACGGCTGTCCAGGCATCCGGAGGTGAACACCTCGTACGGGGCGATACAAGCCCGCCTGGAAGAGCGGGGAGTTACAGATCCGACCATCCGGGATATCAGTGAAACCGTTATCGATATACGCAGGAGCAAGCTTCCTGACCCAGACGCGCTGGGCAATGCGGGCAGCTTTTTCAAAAATCCCGTTGTGAGTAAGGAGAAATATGATCAACTGAAACGGCGATATCCCGAAATCCCGGGGTATCCGCTTGAGGGACCGGTCGTGAAAGTGCCGGCGGGATGGCTTATTGAGGAAACCGGCTGGAAGGGGAAGGTTGTGGGCAACGCCGGAACCTATCACAACCAGGCACTGGTGATTGTCAATCACGGTGGAGCCACCGGGACGGAGATATTGCAGCTTGCCGAAAAGGTGAAAACGGCTGTGCATGAGAGATTCGGTATAGAACTGGAACCGGAAGTGAATATCATACCGTAAAGGGCCCATGTCCGCGGAAGAATCAGAACAACAATTGTTTACCAGGCACCTTTTCCGCACCGCCTGCACCTGTCCCACCAAGCTGTATTACAAGGCGAATCCTGTCACCTATCCCGAACAGCGGAATATCTGGCCGTTTATCGCCCATATCCGTTATAACAAGCGCCAGTTGAGGTTGCTGCTTCAGCGGTTGTACCCTGAAGGAACTGCGGTGGAGTCCCGGGCATATCATGATGCGGCGGAAGAAACCCGGCGGAGGCTGAAGCAGAACCGCGTTGTACTTTTTAACTCCACTTTTTTGCACGAGCTGTTTGCAGTACGTATTCCGGTACTCGAGAAAGAGGGGAGGCGCGTTCGAGTTTATAACCTGCAGTCGAAGGTATTTGATCCCGATCGCCATTCCCTGTCCGACCGAAACGGCAGAATTCACTCCAGATGGAGAAAGTATTTGCGGGATTTTTCTTTTCAGCTATTTGTAATTCAGCAACAGTTTCCGGAATGGAGACTGGAGGGCTACCTGGTGATGCCTGACAAGAGAGGAACCGCCGCTGTTGACAACCTGGATCAGATGCTGGCCGCGGGAGAGCCGGTGGAGCGGGATGGGTTGTCGAACCTGCTCGCCTTTGTGCCGGCCATGGAACAGATCGAAGCGCTGTGGGAGGGCAAAGAGCCGCTGTTTGAAAAGGGAAATGCGCCGCTTGGGATGGAGTCGTTATCCTTTGAAGAGGTGGTCCGTCAATCCGCCCGTTGGTATGCGGACGGAGATAAAATTGTGACCCCCCTGGGCGGGAAGTGTGCAAATTGTGAATATAGGGTGGATTCCGACAAGCTGCGCAAAGGAGAAAAAAGTGGTTTTGAGGAATGCTGGCAGCATATTCTGGAAAACCGGGACGGAGAGGCACATATTTTTGACCTTATCGGCGCGGGCAATGGTCAGCTGATCGAAGACCGGGTATTTCTTCAGCAGGAAATTTCGCTGAATGACAAAGTCACTCCCCGGGAGATTGCAGAATCTGAAGGCCGTATAACAGATCTCCACCGGCGCATATTACAGGTGGCCAAAGCCCGGGGAGAGCCGGTGCCCCGCGAGATTGTCAAGCCGCCGCTGTTCAGGGAGCTTGAAAAGTGGCAATATCCACTCCACTTTCTCGATTTTGAAGCGGGTAGTTTTGCGGTGCCACTCCGGGCCGGACGAAATCCATATCACCAGGTCGTATTTCAATACTCGTGCCACACGCTTCACGCTGATGGTTCACTCGTTCATCATCAATGGGTACATCCAGGGAGGGGAGGATATGCCCATTATCAGCTGGTCTCAGAGTTAAAAAAGATCCCGGGATTTCGAGAGGGCACCATCATCCACTACTCGGGTTTTGAACGGTCCGCACTGAGACGTATCCTGGCGGAATTCAAAGAGGAATCTGAACAGCACACAGAGTACTCGGAGCTAATCAACTGGCTGGAAACGATTGTTTACGACCGATACTCCAGGCCGCTCATGGCCGATATGGGAAGATTGTTGAAAAATTATTATTACAACGAACAGATGGAGGATTCACTGAGCATCAAAGATATCCTGGTGACCGTCATGAAAGTGAGTCCCGCAGTACAAAAACGGTTTTCAACGCCCTATCACAGCAGCAATTTTAAGAATATTGTCTGGTGGCAGTGTGAGGACGGGAGGCTTCGGGATCCCTACGAGATGATACGAGAGCGACAGGAGCATGCCATTGGTCGCGGAACAGAGGCGATGGTGGCATACGGCCAGTTGCGGACGGGCGAAAATGGAGCCGAAAAGCGAGGTCAGCTGATTGACGGACTGCTCAGTTACTGCGAGCTGGATACCCTTGCGATGGTGATGATCTACCTGCACTGGGAAGCGTTGCTGCGTGAGCAACAAACTGAATAATTCAGAATTTCAGGCATTCCCTGTTTTTTAAACGCAGGAAAAACGGATGAGTAAATTTCAGAATTAGTTTATTTTCGGCTTCTACAGTGTCATGGAACTATTTATATTGCAACAGCTTTAAATGGATTCACAAATGAGAGCTCATAAAGGAAATAGTATGGTTCGTTTACTTGCGTGGTTTTCAATACCGGTACTGGTAGTTTCGCTAACGGTATCAGCCTGTGTGGTGCAGAAAAACCCGGTGTCAGGCAAAAAACGGGCGTACGGCTACAGCTGGGAAGAGGAGCTCCGCATAGGCAAGGAAGCTGATGGACAGATTCAACAGCAATATGGAGTGTATGATGACGAGGAAATTATCAATTATGTTGAGGAGCTTGGCCAGGAGGTCCTCGCTGTCAGCCATATGCGCCGGGAGGATACCGATCCCAGGTACAGGAATACCGAATTTTACTTCCGGGTGCTGAGCAGCCCGGTAGTCAACGCTTTTGCCCTGCCGGGAGGCTATATTTATGTCACCCGGGGACTTCTTGCGCATCTCAATAACGAGGCGCAGCTTGTCGTGGTGTTGGGCCATGAAATTGGTCACGTAGCCGCTCGTCATGCCTCCCAGCGGGCGTTTGAGCAACAGATCGGCCAAATTGCGCTGGTGGGGGGCGCCATTGCCGGACAGGAGCTGCTGGGACTGCCGGGGCAGGATCTTTTGAATCTGGGGAGCACTGCCACGCAGCTGATGTTTCTCAAGTACGGGCGGGATGACGAGCGCGAGTCGGACCGCCTGGGAGTGGAGTATGCCGCCAGGAAAAACTATGTGGCGGCCGAAGGAGCCGCCTTTTTTACCTCGCTCAAGCGACTTTCAGAAGATTCTGGTCAGAATATCCCCTCATTTTTGTCGACTCACCCTGAACCCGGAGAACGCGAGAAAACGATTCCCGAGCTGGCAGAGCGCTGGCGCGAGAAGGGTTTTGAGCAGTCCAAGCTTAATAAAGAAACCTACATGAATATATTGGATGGGATTATCTACGGGAATAATCCCAGAGAAGGATTTACCGAAAACAATCGGTTCTACCATCCTGAACTCGAATTCCAGTTCCCGGTGCCGGCAGACTGGCAGGTCATCAATGAACCGAGCCGGGTTGTGATGGCCAATCAGGAGGGGAACGCCGTGATGATTATGCAGATCGATGCTGAAGCGGACGGGCCTCGGCAATCGGTACAGAATTTCGTGAGCCAGGATGGCATAACAGTGGTAGATCAGGCGGAGACCCAAAGTGGCAACCTGCCGGCTTATGAAGCGGAGGCGGAGGCCGTAACCCAGGATGGAACCGAGCTGGGTATTTATGCCTACGGCGTAGAGTACGGCGGCAATATTTACCGATTTATCTCCTACACCACGCTCGCCCAGTACAATGCACAAAAACCCAATTTTACGGCAACTACCGGTCAGTTCAGCCAGCTTACAGATCCCGAAATTTTGAATATACAGCCGGTAAGACTGCAGGTCATCAAGGCCGACCGCACCGGTTCTTTTCGTTCGTTTTTGCCGGATGAGCTTCCGATGGATATCACGGTCGATGAAATGGCGATAGTGAACCAGCTGGAGGCCGACGACCAGGTTGAGCAGGGGAGCTATCTTAAGATTCCACGTCAATAGAGTATTCTCTGCAAGTGAAAATGCCGAGTTGAACTGTCAATACAGTTGCAAAACAGCTTCAATATGGCTGACGTTATTTGTATTTTATAACCATTCAGAAACGAATATACGGGAGATGGCGTTAGTAGCCTTCTCCACATCTTTTGCACCCAACTATGAGGCATGTATAACGATTCGTTCGGAAATTCCATGAAGCGCGGATATTTCGGTCTTCCGATCGCTATCCGTACGATAATCACCATCAATGTGGTGATGTTTTTACTACAGGTGTTCGGGTTGAACAGTTTCTTCATCCAGGCGATGGCGTTCAATCCCGACCTGCCCACCGCTGTTATTCAGCCCTGGCGCCTGGTCACGTACATGTTCCTGCACGCCGGTGGATTTCACCTGTTGTTCAATATGCTCTGGCTCTGGTGGATGGGGCGTTCTGTCGAGCAGCATCTTGGTCCGCGTACATTTTCTGTGATCTATTTTGGATCGGGCATCGGCGGGGCCCTGCTCGATATAGCGTTTGCGCAGTTTGTGGGCATTAATCTCGTGATCGGGGCGTCCGGTGCGGTGTTTGGAATAATGGTGGCGTTTGCCATGCTTTTTCCACGCATGCCGATCATGCTGTTTCTGCTTCCCCCGATTGAAGCACGGTATGTGGTGGCCGGCCTTATTGCACTGGACCTGCTGTTCCTGGGATCCTCCGACAATACCGCCCGGATTGTTCACCTGGGAGGAGCCGGAATCGGCTACCTGTTGATGCGTTATCACCAGCAGGGTTTTGATCTAAGTGGCCTGGTTCGCCCGCTGGAACAGTTTTGGTATAACCTGAAAGGGACTTACCAGAAAAAGAAGAGTACAAGAAAATCGAGCAACTTGCGTTCTGTATCGGACGTGGAAATTGTGGAAGAAGAATCGGAACAGTCTGAACTGGACAAGATACTTGAAAAAATTTCCAGGAAAGGGTATGACGGCCTGACCAAGGAGGAAAAGCAGAAACTGTTTGAACTCAGCAAAAAAAATTGAATATGTTTGTGTTTGGCGATGCTGAGACACAAGACCGTAAACAGCGGTATTCCCTGCACGGACCGGTTATTTACAACTCAACAATCAGAATTTAGTCTATGTCCAATATCAAACGACGTAAATCTATCCAGGTGATGGTCGGTGACGTCCCTGTCGGCGGCGGTGCACCGATCGTGGTACAGTCGATGACCAACACCGATACGGCCGATATAGATGCAACGGTAGACCAGATTAGGTATTTACATGAGGCGGGATCAGAACTCGTAAGAATTACAGTCAATAACAAACAGGCGGCAGAGGCGGTACCCTACATCAAGGAAAAGCTGCTCAATCAGGATGTGACGGTTCCGGTTATCGGTGATTTCCATTACAACGGGCATAAACTGCTGCCCGCTTATCCTGAGATGGCCAAGGCTCTGGCCAAGTACAGGATAAACCCCGGGAACGTGGGGACGCGGCAGCGGGATGAAAATTTTTGCACGATTGTGGAACAGGCCATTAAATATGACAAGCCGGTTCGCATCGGCGTCAACTGGGGGTCACTGGACCAACAATTGCTGGCACAAAAGATGGATGAGAACAACGAGCGCGAAATTCCCAAATCTTCCAAGCAGGTGATGCTTGACACCATGGTTGAAAGTGCCCGCCGTTCGGCTGAACTGGCCGAAGAAGTTGGGCTCGGCTCCAACAAAATTATTATAAGCTGCAAAATGAGCGGGGTACAGGATGTGATATCGGTGTACCGGCGGATTGCCGAAATTACCGAGTATCCGCTGCATGTAGGTCTGACGGAAGCCGGAATGGGGATGAAGGGCATTGTTGCCAGTAGCACGGCACTTTCAGTGCTCCTGCAAGAGGGCATCGGAGACACGATACGCGTTTCGCTGACCCCGAAACCGGGCGGAGATCGGGCAGAAGAAGTACGTGTGTGCCAACAGATACTGCAATCGCTGGGAATCCGGAACTTCATCCCCCAGGTTACCGCCTGTCCCGGCTGCGGTCGTACGAACAGCACCTATTTCCAGGAACTGGCCGATGAAATCCAGGAGTATTTGCGCGAGATGATGCCTGTCTGGCGCGAGATGTATCCGGGAGTGGAGGAGATGGATGTGGCCGTCATGGGATGCGTGGTCAATGGGCCCGGAGAATCGCGAAACGCCAATATCGGGATTTCACTGCCCGGTACATTTGAGGAACCTGCCGCTCCCGTATACATGGATGGAGAACACTATACCACGCTGAGGGGAGAAGGGATTGGCGAAGAGTTCCGCAGCATCCTGGATGAATACGTGATGCGCAATTACTCCCAATCCCAAGCCAATGGACAGGACGCAGAGGAGGAAGAGACCGGAGTGGAGGGATAGCGCCGCTCCCGTAAGGCTCAAGACCCTGCCACGTTAATTTTTGCCACAAGCCTGCCTGCGGTACTGAATTTCGAGGTCATGCTGATGGAACAAATTTGTTGATCCTTTTTTAACCATTCTATTGAACCCGTTCGAACACCCCGGCAGAGCCATATTACGCATTCTAGTATTAGCGGTTATTTTATTATATTCCGTTCATTTTGAAACCAGGCTTGTGCAACAGGTATGAAATTTTTTTTCATACTTTTCATAGTATTTATGACCGCCACAGGCGTGGCATCTGCGCAGGATACTGCTGCCGATTCGTTACTGGCGAAAGCAGATTCCCTGTACGATCATTTTTATGAAGCTAAGGCATTGGAATTGTATACCTCCATTTTGAATCGTCATCCAGACCATTATACTGCTCTTTGGCGGGCCAGTTTTTTATACTCCAGGATCGGGTTTCGACTTGACAGCAAAGAGCGGCAGCAAGCGTACTACGAGAAGGGGATCGCATTGGCCGGGCGTGCCCTGAATGTTGACTCCACGGATACGCACTCCCACTTTGTAATGGCCGCGGCCCTTGGTCGCAAGGCGATGATATCCGGTGCCAGGGAACGGGTGAAAGCCGCACATTCAATCAAGCACCATGCCGAGCGGGCCATCCGCCTGGACAGCACCAACGCCGGGGGCTGGCATGTTCTGGGCCGCCTGCATTTCAGGCTGGCTAACCTGAGTTTTGTAGAACAGCTTGCGGCAAATACGCTCTACGGTGGACTCCCTGAAAGCGATGAGGCCACGGCGGTCCGCTCAGTGGAAAAGGCTATAGAACTGGAACCCGAGCGCCTGCTCTATTATTATGATTTGGCCAGAATGTACAAACACCTCGGGAAGGAACAACAGGCCATTTCAGCTTGCGAGGACGCCCTCCGACGTGACCCTTTATCCCCTGCCGACCCCGGCTGGCTGGATAAGTGCCAAAAAATGATCAAGGATTTTCAATAACGTATCTGACAACTATTTAACAAAAAAGCATAACAGTTGAACTATGTCTGAACAAAAACTCCAAAAAATTGGTGTGCTTACTTCCGGCGGAGATGCCCCCGGCATGAATGCCGCCATCCGGGCGGTGGTTAGATCATGTATCTACTACGATGTAACTCCGTACGGCATCCGTGAAGGCTATGAAGGATTGATACAGAACGATATGTATCGAATGGAAGCGGGATCGGTGAAGCATATTATTCACCAGGGGGGTACCATCCTGAAATCGACCCGGAGCCATCAATTCAGAAATAAAAAGGGCCGGGAAAAGGCACATGAAAACCTGATTAAGCGCGACATCGATGCCCTTGTGGTTATTGGTGGAGACGGAACGTTTAAAGGGGCCGACATTTTTGGCCGCGAGTTTGATTTTCCCGTCCTGGGTATTCCCGGTACCATCGACAACGATATTTCCGGGACCGATTTTACGATCGGGTTTGACACGGCAACCAACACCGTGGTGGAGGCGGTAGACCAGATCCGGGATACGGCCACCTCCCATAATCGCCTGTTTTTTATTGAGGTTATGGGCCGCGATTCCGGGTACATTGCGATCCACTCCGGTATCGCCGCGGGGGCTGAAGAGATCTTGATCCCCGAAAAAGATCGCGGCATGGACAAGCTGATAGAGTCGCTGGAAAAGAGTTCGCGCCGCAATAAGACCTCACGGCTGGTGATAGTGGCTGAGGGGGAAAAATCCGGCAGTATCTATGAGCTGGCCGACAGCGTAAAACAAAAGTTCGGCAAAGAGTATGAAATTAAAGTCACCGTGCTTGGCCATATCCAGCGGGGCGGGCGCCCGAGCTGTGCTGACCGGGTGCTGGCGAGTCGCCTGGGAGTGAGTGCTATCGAAGCTCTGCTGAACGGGGAAAGAGGAGTGATGGTAGGTGTTCAGAACCACAAAGTATGCTATACCGACCTGGACAACGCAACCAAGCAACAGCACACAATTGACGAGGACCTGTTGAAAATTGCTGATATCGTATCAATTTGACATGTAATTTAGTCTGAAAATATTTGTAAAATAGTAAGGGTTTAAGGCTTTTTCATTTAACGTTATATAGTGGGTTGAGTTATGCAAATGATGCAGCATCCAAGTAAGGATATCACGGTCAAAGAGACCCGTGAGAAGGTTCCCTATAAGACACCAGAGTGGGCCAAACATGTTATCTGGTATCAAATTTTCCCGGAGCGCTTCAGAAACGGGGATCCCACGAATGATCCCACTGCAGACCGCGTGAACGGCCCTGAAGGATGGGAGATAAGTCCGTGGACCGGCGACTGGTACCAGCGGGCCGAATGGGAAAAAAAGCTGGGACCAAAGTTCAGGGACAGCGTTTTTCACCGTCGGTACGGGGGCGATCTCCAGGGGATTCTGGACAAGCTGGATTATATCGAGGAGCTGGGGATCGGTGGAATTTACCTGAATCCCGTTTTTGATGCGGTCTCACTTCATAAGTACGATACCAGCCACTACCATCATGTCGATCGTTTTTTTGGTCCGGATCCGGAGGGCGATGTGGCAATCATGGAGCAGGAAGACCCGGCCGATCCGTCGACATGGCAGTGGACATCAGCGGACAAGCTGTTCCTGGAACTTATTGAGGAGGTACACAGCCGCGGGATGAGGATTATCATAGATGGAGTCTTCAATCACTCGGGAAGCGATTTCTGGGCCTTCCGGGATCTGAAGGAGAACCAGCAGGAGTCACCGTTCAGGGACTGGTACGATGTAATCTCTTTTAATCACCAGGATGGCAGTGAATTTGCATATCACGGCTGGTGGGGTATCAAGGATCTGCCCGAGTTCCAGGCACAGAATGGAACGCTCATTGAGCCGGTCCGTCAGCATATTTTTGATATTACCCGGCGCTGGATGGATCCCAACAGTGACGGCGATCCCTCAGACGGAATCGACGGCTGGCGGCTGGATGTGCCTGAAGAGGTGGGGCAGGATTTCTGGATTGAATGGCACCAGGTTGTCCGGGGAATAAACCCCGAGGCGTTCACTGTCGGGGAGATCTGGACCGATAACGCCGTCAATTACATCAATGCCGAGCAGTTTAATGCCTCCATGAACTACCGGTTTTTCCAGGCAGTGGAGGAATATATGATTGACCGGGATATCGGGGTGGAAGATTTTAGCAACTGGCTGGATGAGATTCGAAACAGCTATCCCGAAGAAGCAAATTATGTGCTGCAGAACCTGATGGAAAGCCATGACACGCCCCGGCTGGCGTCGATCATCGTAAATTCCGGGCGTAAATTTGACCAGTGGGGATTGCCGGCGGATGGTTTTAAGGTACGCAAGCCGAATGCAAAAGAGCGACAGCTGCAAAAGCTGATTGCCCTCTTGCAGTACACCTATATCGGGGCACCGATGGTATTTTACGGAACCGAGGCCGGCATGTGGGGTGCCGACGATCCCGATGATCGCAAACCGATGGTGTGGCCTGATATGGAGTATGAGGATGAAACCACGCATCCAATCAAGGGAATGCAGCGCCCGGCAGACAGCAACGAATTTGACCGGGACCTGTTCAACTGGTACAAAAAGCTTGGGCAGATCCGGAACAGACACGAGCTGTTGCGAACCGGGCAGTACCTCAATATTGTGAGCCGGGACGACCTGTTTGCTTTCGGTCGCCATCGAAAGAAGGAAAATCCAATGATTGTCGTCCTCAATCGTTCCGATAAAGATCGGAAAGTGACGCTCGATCTCTCCCCATTCATTGCCACTCCCGACACCTACCGAAACCTGCTGGATGAAACGATGGTGAAGGTGACCCTGGAGAACAAAGTGACGCTCCAGGTCTCTGCACTGTCGGGAGTCATCCTTGAACCGCAATAAGATCGGAAGTTCAATGCGCATTGATCCCCGGCATTTTAACAAATTTATGGCTGGTGTGGCGGTGGTAGCTGCCATTCTTATTGCGATTGCTACGCTCAACTACACCTCCGGCCGGGAGGATGCCTTCCAGCGGCAGATGATGGAAGCGGATTCTCTCGGATTGGTCAAGTTTCCCCGCATAACGAGTGGCGACAGCCTGCAGCTCAACCAGTTCAGGGGGCAGTATCTGCTGCTGGATTTCTGGTCTACATGGTCAGAGGCTTCGACCGAATCGCACGCGCAGCTCGCTGCAGAAACCCGGGGGGATTTAAGTGATTTGGCAGTGATCGCCGCTTCGGTACGCAATAGCCGGAACGAGATCCTGGAGTACCGGCAAACACACAACTACCCGTTTGTATATGTCGACGGGACAGCGTTTTATCGAACAATGAATTTACCGGGTGTTCCCAGCCAGGTTCTGTTTGACAAAGATGGGGAGGTTGTAGCCACGTTTGTCGGATATACGGATTCAACCCGGTATGACAGCCTGAAAGCCCACATTAGGAAATGAACTCCTCTCAACCCAGATGGATGTTGGTGAGTGGCCGTTACTGCAGGCAGGGAGAGCCCGTGCTCGCAGCGGATTCCCGGGCTGTACGCTATGGAGATGGCTGCTTTGAAACCTTTCGTTCCTACAGGGGGCGTTTTTTTTACCTGGGAGAACACCTCGAGCGATTGCGAAATGGACTGCAATACCTGCGCATTAGGCCCCCGTTCGAAATTGAGTGGGAATCTGTCAAGAAGAAAGTTATTACCCTTCTTCAAAAAAATAATCTTTACGATGGAGAGGCGGTGGTACGGATCCAGGTTTGGCGCGAGGGGAAACGGGGATTCCAGGTCTCAACAAGTGCAAAGGCCGGTTACTGTATTACCGCCGATCCGCTGCCAGCGATTTCATCCCCGGTCAGCCTGGCAACCGTTTCTGTACGGCGAATCCCGTCTGAAGCAATAGATCCACGGTACAAGCTCTCCAACAGCATCAATTACATCCAGGCGGCAACCGAAGCCACCGAGCGGGGTGCGGATGATGCGCTCATGCAGACTACGGACGGGTATATTTCTGAAACCACGATCGCCAACATATTCTGGATGCGCGGGAAGACAGTTTATACCCCCTCGGAACAGTGTGATATTCTTCCCGGTATCACCCGGGGCAGGATCCTGCACCTGTTGAAAACGGAATTGAATGCACCTGTCTCAGAGGGCGCGTTTTCCCTGGAACAGCTAAAAAAAGCAGATGCCGCCTGGATATGTAACTCCGTGCGGGAACTGGTGCCTGTGGCGTCAGTTGACGGGCACACGTTCCCAGGTGCTCATCCGTTTGTAAAAGAGCTGGAAAAAAAATTTAAATCCTATAGACAGAAGTTACTGGTTTGAATACCGTTGCCGGTGGCCTGTAGAGCGGGAATCCATTACTCTTATTCGAATTAATAATTTGAGCACAGCTGTAGTTGAAGTCAATTGACAATGATATCGATCTTTTGAGGTTGATTCCACCTCTGCAGGAAGAGGGGGCCGTGGTGCTCCTGGAGTCGCAGTCGTATACCCATCCGGCAGCTCAAAAAACGCTGCTGGCGGCGCGACCCCAAGCGGAAATATTTGTATACGAGAATCGCATTGTTATCCGGAGAGAAGGAGAGTATCAAGAAAAAACCGGGGCCGATGTGTGGGAAGAGCTGAAACAATTTCAGTCTCAGACAGATGGCTGGTTGTTCGGTTACCTGGGGTATGACCTCAAAAACCAGGTAGAACAGCTTTGTTCCGGGAATCAAGACCCGGTTCAGGCCCCGGACTTGTATATGATGAACCCGGGATTACTTGTAGAGGATACTTCAACGGGAAGGAGGATGTTGAAGGGAGATATAACCACCGATTCCCAGGTTCTGGATCTGGATCAAATTCCCACCGAATATACTATTGGAGATATTCGGCCGCAGGTTTCGGAGGAGGAGTATCGTGGCATGATCCGGAAGGCCCAGTCCGCCATTCAGGAGGGAACATATTATGAAATTAACCTATCCCACCAGATGAGAGGATCGTTTTCAGGGGCGCCACTCGGACTTTACGAAGATATGAAAAGCGCGGGACCGGTCCCTTTTGGTGCCTTTATCTCATTTAAAGACAGACACCAGGAATTTAGCATCTGCAGCGCTTCCCCGGAGCGTTTCCTGGGCAAACGGGCAAACCGCGTATTTTCCCAGCCGATCAAGGGAACGGTATCGCGGGGAGCAACAGCCGCAGAGGATCGGGACCTGAAAAGATGGCTCTCCTCGTCCGAAAAAAACAGGGCTGAAAACCTGATGATTGTAGACCTGGTTCGCAATGATCTCGGAAAAATTGCAACGCCGGGCTCGGTCAGGGTTTCAAACCTGTTTGAGGTTCAAACCTTTGAGACGGTACACCAGATGGTATCGACTGTTGAGGCGGAGGCGCCCGGCCGACACCCGGTAGATATTATCAGGGCCTGTTTCCCAATGGGATCGATGACGGGGGCACCCAAAATAAGCGCGATGCGTGGAATTGAGCACCTGGAGAACTACCGGCGCGGGATATATTCCGGGGCTATCGGGTACCTGGCGCCCGAAGGGGATATTGATTTTAACGTTGTTATTCGTACGGCTGTAATTCGCGGGGAAGAGCTTTTCTACTGCGTGGGGGGAGCGATCACCAGTGATTCCGATCCCCGGGAGGAATGGAGGGAAACACTGGTGAAAGCCAAAGCGTTGACGACTGCCGTTTCTCCGGAAAAATCCGGTGTGGCCAAAGAGCCTGACATATCCCGGTAGTTGCCGGTTCCCGTTTTACCAGTTGTAAGGCAAGAGTATCAATCGCTTAGGATCTGCTCAATCTGTTGCTCCTCATCATCACTGAGCTCCAGGTTTTGCTGGATCGCTGCGGCTTCTTCGATATGGCTGACCTTGCTGGCGCCGATCAGGGCGGAAGTTACCTGCGGTTTTCGCAGCACCCAGGTGAGCGCAAGCTGGGCCATGGTTTGTCCCCGCGCTTTCGCTATCTCATTCAACTTTTTTACCTTGGAAATTTTTTCTTCGGTGACCCCTTCTTTTTTTAGGAATCCACTTTCCCGGGCCGCGCGGGATCCTTCCGGAATACCATCGATATATTTATCGGTCAAAATGCCCTGGTCCAGGGGAGAAAAGACGATACTGCCGATGCCCTCTTCTTCAAGTGTTTCCAGCAGGTGGTCCTCCTCTACCCAGCGGTCGAACATGCTGTACCGGGGCTGATGGATGAGACAGGGCGTTCCCAGATCCCGCAGAATTTCAGCGGCTTTTTGGGTTCGTTCCGTCCCGTAATTGGAGATTCCAACATAGAGCGCCCGCCCGCTGCGGACGGCATAGTCGAGTGCACGCATCGTTTCTTCGAGCGGGGTATCCGGGTCGGGCCGGTGACTGTAAAAGATATCCACATAATCGAGCCCCATCCGTTTGAGGCTTTGATCCAGGCTGGCAATAAGATATTTGCGGGATCCCCAGTTACCATACGGTCCCGGCCACATCAGGTACCCGGCTTTGCTGGATATAATGAACTGATCCCGGTAGGAGCTGAGATCCTGGCTTAAGATTTGGCCGAAAGTTTTCTCGGCGGAACCGGGCGGCGGCCCGTAGTTGTTGGCCAGGTCGAAGTGGGTGATCCCCAGGTCAAATGCACGATGAATCATTTTTCGAGCATTTTCAAGGGTATCCACACCACCGAAGTTGTGCCAAAGACCCAGCGAAACCAGGGGCAGTTTGAGCCCGCTTTTTCCGCACCGGTTGTACTTCATTTGTTCATACCGATGGTCGGCGGGGAGATAGCTCATAAGAAATATAATAGTTTTCGTTTCGGTTTTGACTGGAACATCCTAAATAAAAATTCAGGGAATGAAAGGCAAAACAGAATACGGGGGGATGCGGCAGGCAAAGCAGGAAATGAAAAAGGGGAAGCACTATTGAATGCTTCCCCGATACCCTAACAGGTGATTATGGCAAGTGAAAGATCAGACCCGTTTATAGCTGGAGCACGGTCCTTCTTCCTTACCATTTTTTTCGCAGTCTTCTCTCGTCTCGAAGCCGCGCTGGGAGTGTTCCTTGATTTCCCCCTTTTGTTTGAGTCTCCATCTCCACTGGTCTAACTGATCCTTGTAAATTTCACACTTAGGCATAAATCTAACCTACTTTTATATTTTTGTAATTGGCAAATTATTGGTTGGCGCATATAGATATCAAGGCATGATGTTCTATAGCACAATAAATGGTTCGAACCTGAATATCTATATACCTGCAGTTGTTTCCAACCTGTTGAAGATAACAATTTTTGAAACCAAAATCGTTGCCGGCTTACCCTGGCATGTTTAGAAAGGATTTAACATATGAGTGGATTTCTTAACCAGGGTAAGAAACGCGGGTGCAAACGTTTTCATAATTTTTAATATTATTACATGCGAAAAAATGAGTGTGCACATGAAAGATCGGTAAACATTAAATAAAACCGGATTACCATGCTTGTACATTATGATACCAGGATGCAGATTATTGCACTTCTGTTGTTATCTGTTTTGGGGATGGCGTGCCAGCAGCAGCGTTCCGGCGAAGTCCCCGGGACGGCGGAAAGTGAGGCTGACACCACCTTGACCTCGGAGATGAGTGATACGCTGGATGCCATCTCGGAGCCGCTGGTCGATCATATGTATACGGCTGACCCGTCGGCGCACGTATTCAACGGAACACTTTATATCTATCCCTCTCACGACATTGAGTCTGGCGTGCCCCAGGATGATATGGGCAGTCATTTCAACATGAAGGACTATCATGTTTTTTCTATGGAAAAAGTGGGGGGAGAGGTTACCGACCACGGAGTTGCCCTCCATGTAGATGACGTACCGTGGGCAGAGCGACAGATGTGGGCACCCGATGCGGCGAAGAAAGGGGATACCTACTACTTCTATTTTCCGGCAAAAGATGAGAACGGGGTGTTCAGAATCGGGGCGGCGACCAGCGATTCGCCCACGGGACCGTTTGAGCCTGAGCCCGAACCTATTGAGGGGAGCTACAGTATCGATCCGGCTGTCTATAAAGATACGGACGGGACCTATTACATGTATTTTGGCGGAATTTGGGGTGGCCAGCTGCAGCGCTGGCAGACAGGTGAGTATGTAGAAGAGGATACCTATCCCGCAGATGATGAGCCCGCACTGGCCCCCAAAGTAGCCAGAATGAGCGGGGACATGTTGAGTTTTGCCGAACCTCCGAGGGATGTTCAGATCCTGGATGAAGAGGGCAACCCCATAACGGCCGGCGACAATAAACGCCGTTTTTTCGAGGCGGCATGGGTCCACAAGTATAACGGGAAATATTATTTTTCCTATTCTACCGGCGATACGCACTACATTGCCTATGCCATCGGAGACAGCCCGTATGGCCCATTCACGTACCAGGGAAATATTTTAGAACCGGAGATCGGGTGGACCAACCACCACTCCATTGCCGAGTTTAACGGGCAGTGGTCACTAGTGTCCGGTTTAAACTCATTGGTACTCAATGAGTTATGGAATGAAGCGTAAAATCTGTGAGATATTTTTCAAAATATGGTGTTTAAACATCATATACATACATTTTATCTCCCTAAAATAATTATGGCTGTGAGTAAAATAG
>NZ_JBINJF010000069.1:0-5313 GCF_043951865.1 Halalkalibaculum sp. DA3122 | reverse complement strand
CGCCGCCAGCGACGAAGAGGTCTTTACAAAATCACGTCTCGAAATATTCCGTTTGCTGTTGTTCTGATCTTTTTGATTACTCATAATATCCGACTGAATATTTTAGATTGACACTCCTCGATGATCAAAATCCCATCTGAAAGGAGGTATATTTTTTTGTTGTGAAATTAGATTACAAACTAATTGTAGTCTTCAATAGCATCGATCCAGTATTGCTCCATCTGCTCTTTTGGGGGCTGGGTGGCTGGCCGCACGACGCGAAAGCCGACAAACGGGGCATCGGTCAGCCACCACCGGCTTTTGGGCAACTGCGGGTCTCGCCGCTTCCACCGCTTGATCGAGTGCATTCGATTGGCACACCGCAGCTCGGAGGCCTCATCAGGCCATCCCCCACCCCGCAGCGACCGCGGGTACAGCTGATCCGGTAAAAACAGGGGATTTTCGGCCAGCCCGCCGGCAATTTTGTTAAAATAATCTTCATAGTACTGGTCCATCGTCCATTCGGCTACGTTACCGTGCATGTCATGCAGGCCATAGGCATTGGACTTTTTGCGGCCTACCTGGTGATATTTGCCTTCGCTGTTGGCTTTGTACCAGGCGTACTTGTCAAGAGCAGTGGTATCGCTGCCAAACGAGTAGGCCGTGCTGCTGCCCGCGCGACAGGCATATTCCCACTCAGCCTCGGTGGGCAGCCGGTAGAACCGGCCGGTTTTGGCCGTCAGCCACTTGGTAAACATCACGGCCGCGTAATGGGTCATGTTGATGGCGGGATATCCCTCCCGGCCCATGCCAAAACTCATATCTACGTAGGGCGGGGTCGGCAGGGAGACCGCATCGGCCTGCAACTCTACATCGGCAGAAGCTGGCAGGTGGGTTTTCAGTTTCTCAATCTCCTCCTTCACAAACAGATCGTACTGGTCCCATGTGATCTCATAGGTGGCCATCCAAAACGAATCGACCTTTACCTGTTGAGGTGGGCCTTCATCGGTCTCCCCTCCGGGGCTGCCCATCTGAAACGTCCCCCCTGGTACCGGGGTCATGGGGATGGACTCCCCGGATCCCGGGATCGGCTGGGTGTAGGGCTCGAAATCAGATAGAGAGCTGTACTCTTTCTCGTAGTGATGAGTAATACCTAATAGAGAGATGGCTCCCAACAGAAAGGTTAAGCAAAAATTTAAAAGAACTTTCTGTCTGCTTATGAGTGACATTCAAACTGTTTTCTGTTTACGTAATTACTCGGATCTTACCCGGTTATATTCCTTGTTAACAGCCTTGTCCCCCCACCGATCGATAACCGCTTCAAGTGCTGCGTTCGATTCAGGAAAGCGACCCTTGTCATCCGTTTCAAGTATCCATCGATATAATTTATCACGCAACTCAGCCAGGGCCATTGCATGCTCACGATCGCTGGAATAGATCAGATTGTCGGTCTCGTGGGGATCGTTCTTCAAGTCATAGAGCTCCTCGGCGGGGCGGTCCTCGGATACAAAACGCGACTGCACCTCGTTGAGCTCTCCGCTGCGATAGAGCTTCTTCAAGACTTCCATGTACTCCCGCCCATCCCGGTATTGAGGTTGCATATATGGCTTTTCTGGCATGAAATTTCGGATATACTTGTAGCGATCTGTTACCACCGTGCGTATTCTATCAATAGTAAAATCAGCCCTGTCTCGCGCAGCTACGATGTAATCCCGGTGAAAGCCAGAGGCAAACATATCCATCCCCTGCATGTGATCGGGTATCTCGATGCCGGCTAAAGAAAGGGTCGTGGCACTGATGTCGATTCCGCTTACCAAGTCCTTGCGGGCGCTCCCCTCCGGCAGGCCCGGGCCGGCGACAATCATCGGCACCCGGATGCCCCCTTCATAGAGAAACTGTTTGTGGCGGGGTAGCTTCATCCCATGGTCGGAAAAAAAGAACACGACCGTATTTTCATACAAACCGTCTTCTTTCAGCCGGTCCACAATATTCCCCAGGATGCGGTCCATCTCCAGGATCGTATCGTAGTGATGGGCGATCTCTTTGCGGTATACAGGATGATCCGGGTAGTAGGGGGGAACCGGTACATCCTGCGGGTCCACTATTTTAGGGGCGTTAGCTTTTTTGCCACCCCGCAGTTGAATCTGTCCAAAGAACGGCTGACCGTCTTCCCGGCCCGACCAGCCAGTGCCGCCGGTGGCGCCTTTAAAACCGTTATCACCTTTGCGATCGTACAGGTCCTGGTTGGAAAACACAAAGTTATAGTGATTCTTGCCCTCATTAAAGGTGTAGTAGCCGGCCGCTTTAAAAATCTCCGGCAGCGTGCGGACCCCCAGGTGGTTCGGGTCCCACGTTTCCATAGTGTCGCCACGCCAGCTCTGAAAGGAGCTGTAGTGCTCATGGGCCCCGATCGAGGTCTGGTACATGCCGGTAATAATGGCCGACCGCGTCGGGGAGCAGACCCCCGAGGTCATGTAGGCCCGGTCAAAACGGACCCCACGGGAGGCCAGTTCGTCGATATTTGGGGTCTTTATTACCGTGTCCCCATAGGCACTCATCCAGGCGTTGGTATCCTCCAGGTAGACCCACAGGATGTTCGGTTGGTCGGGACCTGCCTTAGGTTGAGGGGTATGGGAGTTCTGTGCATTTACAGTGGAACAAAAAACCATCCCAAGGAGCATAAACACTCCTGTCAGCTTAATCGGACCGGATATTGATATTTCATGATTCATAATTAACATGTTTTGTTAGACAAAATTATACCGACTCTGTTATCTACTTTGCAAACCGACAAACAATCGGCTCTTCGTCGTTCGGGTGTACCGAGTGGTGTTCCTGCCACCGGTCGGTGTCCGGGTCGCCCACCCGCAACCGGTGGGAGGTGGCCTCAAAGACTTTCGGGGTGAAGGCGGTTCCACGAATACGCAGGGCGTATTCCAGGTCCCCGCTGGCCTCATTGTACACCTCGATGACCGGATCCTGCATTCCCTCCACTCGAACCTCCGGCAGGTTGGCCACCGCCGCCCGGCCGTAGTTGTCCTGCTGGCGGATAATCACCGGCCACCCGTCGTACTGGCCCTCCGGGTTTGCCTGCGGGTCCACGTACCTCGGCCAGCACTCGATGCGCATCGTCCGCTCGCTCTTGTCAAAGGTGACCATGCCATAACCGGTGGCCCGGTCATAGATCAGCCCCGGCTCGCGGTTGGTCTGCACCGGATTGGCCGCCGCCAGTACCGTTATTCGGTTGCCGAAAGCATCCTCGTGGTGTCCCGTGTAATTGGGACGACCGGGCAGCGGCTGATGGTCGGCTCCCACCGCCGGCCACCACCGCCGCGGCCAGATGTTATTCAGGGCCGGTCCGGTAAAGACAACCCCGGCGTCGCTGTGTTCCTCAACGCCATAGTGTATCACACTGCCGAGGTGCTGGTCCCCGGCAATATGCAGGGCAAAACATTTCCGTATGGTTTGAAGTGCCTCATCGCGGCCTTTTTGGGGCCACCCGTTGGTATCCATGTCCCGGGCCGGATGATCCCCGGACGGGTACTGCCCGCGGGTGGGGATCGGCTGCTGCGGCACGTTCCGGTCGTGCGTGGCCCCCTTCTGCATCGTATGGGCCCCGCAAAACGGGGACTGCGAGAGCAGCGCCTTCATCCGGGCCCCATCGCTCCAGTCAGCCGCCCAGGCTTCCAGAAATGAAAGCTGGCGATCCCCCAAAAGATCTGCTTCCACATCGTAGTACCGGCTCAGATCGATCTCCGGGTCCTGCGGAAACCCGTTGACCACCTCGAACGGGAGGGCGTTGCCCGGGGCGGTTTTAAACTTGCGATCCTCGATGATGGCAAAGCTGACCCCGCCATAGGTCCAGTCGGTGTAGTAGACGCCGATATCCTGCTTGATCGGGGTCGGATCCCACGGGTCCGGCAGGTGGCTGGTCAGCGTGCGTTCGACCATGCGCACCCACTCGGCCGGGTACTTGTAGCCGCCCTCATCCTGGGAGTCGTAGCCCCAGCCCTGCTCGGTCGGGGCTGCCTTCCCGCCCTGTCCCCAGATGTTGCCGTGAAACACGTCGTGATCGTCCGGGATAAAGCCGGCCGGAATGTGGCGGAACAGATCGCGATAGGACCAGCCGAACATGTACCATTTGTGCAGATAGTCCAGGGCCGCCTGCTGCACATCCTCGGTGCGTTCCACCCCGAACCCGCCGTGGGACTCGTAAATCTGGTCGCCCAGGAACATCGCCATATCCGGGCGATGCTTTTCCACATTCCGGACGACTTCCGTATTGGGAAACCCGTAGTGGCTGTTGCAACTGAAGACGGCCATCTTGAGCGGGTCGGCTGCGGCCGGTTCAGCGGCAATGGTGCCCTCATATACATATTCTTCGGTATCGTCCCGCAGCGGCAGCTCCAGGCGGACGCGGTAGGGCACCTCGGCCTGGTGCTGCCAGTCCTCAAGACGGAAATGGACGGTCCGCGCCAGCGAATGGATTGTGGTCTCCCCTGCTGTTTCCCACCGGCCGCCTTCCCGCAGCTGCAGCTGCACCTTGTGCCCATCGATCGCCTCCACCGGGGCCAGCTGGGCGGTCATCTTCAGGGTGCCCCGATCCAGCGTGTACTGGGCAAAGCAAATGGGGCCGTAGGCCTGCCCGGGAGCATGGGCAATCTTGCTCCCGGACAAGCGCCAGTCGGCAAACCGGACCGACGGCCTCTGGGGGCGATCCTGCCAGGAAGGGAAGTGGGCCAGCAGGGCCAGGTTCCCTATCAGCCGCTCGGGGGCAACCTGGGGGGCCGTCAGCCGGCCAAGTTCTGCGTGGGTGTCCCTGTCGATGGCTGTCAGGACAAGCTGGTATGGCCCCCCGGACTCCACCGCTTTTACCCTCAGCCGGATCGGCTTTTGCAGCGGGATCCGCTGCTCGGCCTTTTGATCCCCGACAAACAGGTGCCCTTGCCCGTCAATCCCGGCGGGCAGGCCTTCCCCGAACACCGCATCGCGCCGGTAGTCGGTAAACGATACCCGAACCGGTTGATCCCCTGCCCGGGCCCCGATGCGGAATCCCACCTGATCCTGCTCCCGGCCGTTGCGGTTGAGTAGCTGCAGGTCCACCTGCAGCAAAAAATCTCCCCTGTCTTCGCTCAACTGGTGGGTCAGGCAGTGCAGGCTTCGATTACTGTCGCTGACCTTACACTCCACCTTGCCTTCCCTGATGTGCCAGTCCTGCAGGCGGTTGCCCCAAAACCGCGGGCCGGCCCACTCCACGTCCGGCCAGCGGGCCCAGCGGCTGCGCATCGGCTCCCCGCCGGCCTGCAGGGGTGCCTCTTCCGGGGTTGTTATTTG
>NZ_JBINJF010000068.1:0-5498 GCF_043951865.1 Halalkalibaculum sp. DA3122 | reverse complement strand
TGAGGCGGAGGGCCGTGGGGAAAAAAAAGAGGAGGCGAGGACCTACGCTTCCGCCTGCTGGCAGTACCATTGGCGCGGCAGGGCTTAACGGCCGTGTTCGGGATGGGAACGGGTGGGGCCCCTGCGCGGTGGCTCACCTCCTGAATGGGTTGATCAATGTGTCAAAACCTGTGGGGTTCGTTGATGTAGTGGGAAGCGGGCAAGGTCGAGGTCAGCCCCGGCCCGTGGTGGGGGCCGATGCAAGCCATATAAGCAAAGCCGGTGGTCTGATTAGTACGGCTCGGCTGAGGGTGTTACCACCCGTACACCTGCCGCCTATCGAGCTGGTCGTCTTCCAGCAGACTCTTGGGGAACCCTTATCTTGGAGCGTGCTTCGCGCTTAGATGCTTTCAGCGGCTTATCACTTCCGCACATAGCTACCCAGCGGTGCCCCGGGCGGGACAACTGGTGCACCAGCGGTGCGTCCACTCCGGTCCTCTCGTACTAGGAGCAGCTCTCCTTAAGGTTCCTGCGCCCACAGCAGATAGGGACCGAACTGTCTCACGACGTTCTGAACCCAGCTCGCGTACCGCTTTAATTGGCGAACAGCCAAACCCTTGGGACCTTCTCCAGCCCCAGGATGCGATGAGCCGACATCGAGGTGCCAAACCTCCCCGTCGATGTGAACTCTTGGGGGAGATAAGCCTGTTATCCCCGGAGTACCTTTTATCCTTTGAGCGACGACCCTTCCATACGGAATCGCCGGATCACTAAACCCTGCTTTCGCAGCTGCTCGAGCTGTATCTCTTGCAGTCAAGCACCCTTATGCTTTTACACTCTACACGCGATTGCCGACCGCGTTGAGGGTACCTTTGGGAGCCTCCGTTACACTTTAGGAGGCGACCGCCCCAGTCAAACTACCCACCATACACTGTTCCCCCGGTGGGGGGTTAGAATTCACCTGCCGGAAGGGTGGTATTTCACGGGTGGCTCCACCCCGGCTGGCGCCGGGGCTTCAGGGCCTCCCACCTATCCTGCACATCCGGCCGGTAAAGCCAATGTAAAGTTGTAGTAAAGGTTCACGGGGTCTTTCCGTCCCGCTGCGGGTAATCGGCGTCATCACCGATACCACAATTTCACCGAGCTCGTGGCCGAGACAGTGCCCAATTCGTTGCACCATTCGTGCAGGTCGGAACTTACCCGACAAGGAATTTCGCTACCTTAGGACCGTTATAGTTACGGCCGCCGTTTACTGGGGCTTCAGTCGCCCGCTTCACCGCCAAAGGCGATTAACAGGCTTCCTTAACCTTCCAGCACCGGGCAGGTGTCAGCCCCTATACGTCGGCTTGCGCCTTGGCAGAGGCCTGTGTTTTTGTTAAACAGTCGATTGGGCCTGGTCACTGCGCCCCGCAACCCCCGAAAGGGCCGCAGGGGATCCTTCTCCCGAAGTTACGGATCTAATTTGCCGAGTTCCTTAGCCACGATTGCCTCGAGCACCTGAGGATTCTCTCCTCACCTACCTGTGTCGGTTTTGGTACGAGCACCAAAGAGCAGTCTACGACGCTTTTCTTGGCAGCGGGATTACCCACACTGTCGGTTTGCCCGCAGGCTCCCCGTACTGTCGGAGTTCGGCCTCGGGCCGGCGGATTTGCCTGCCGGCCAGCCTACATCCTTCAACCTGTCATTCCGTCGACAGGCGGTGGTGTCACTTCTGCGTCACGCCTTAGCCTGTGACCCTTCGGTGGTACCGGAATATTGTACCGGTTTTCCATCGGCTTCGCCCTTCGGCTACGCCTTAGGTCTCGACTAACCCTGATCCGATGAGCGTTGATCAGGAACCCGTAGGTTTACGGTGGAAGGGTTCTTCACCCTTCTTATCGTTACTCATGCCTACAGTTTCGCTTCCAGATCCTCCACGCGGCCTCACAGCCGGGCTTCGACGGGGCTGGAATGCTCCCCTACCGCTGTATCCAACAGGATACAACCCACGATTTCGGCACCAGACTTGATGCCCGCAAATTATCGACGCCGGGCCGCTCGACTAGTGAGCTATTACGCACTCTTTCAAGGAATGGCTGCTTCTAAGCCAACCTCCTAGTTGTCTGGGCAACCCAACTTTCTTTCTGCAACTTAGTCTGGATTTAGGGGCCTTAATCGGTGGTCTGGGTTCTTTCCCTCTTGCGACCGGACGTTATCGCTCGGCCGCTGACTACCTGGCAACAGGTGCCGGCATTCGGAGTTTGTCTAGGTTTGGTAGGCGGTGAAGCCCCCTAGCCTAATCAGTGCTCTACCTCCGACACCTTCCACGCCAGATGCTATACCTAAATATATTTCGGGGAGAACGAGCTATTGCCGGGTTTGATTGGCCTTTCACCCCTATCCACAACTCATCCGATGGCTTTTCAACGCCAGGCGGTTCGGGCCTCCACGGTGTGTTACCACCGCTTCACCCTGGTCATGGATAGCTCACCCGGTTTCGCGTCTGCCCCGACCTACTTCGACGCCCTGTTCGGACTCGCTTTCGCTTCGGCTTCCCTGCTGAGCAGGTTAACCTCGCAGGTCAGGAGCAACTCGTAGGCTCATTATGCAAAAGGCACGCCGTCAGCCTCAACGAGGCCTCCGACCGCTTGTAAGCGCACGGGTTCAGGTACTGTTTCACTCGCCTTCTCGGCGTTCTTTTCACCTTTCCCTCACGGTACTGGTCCACTATCGGTCATCGTCAGTATTTAGCCTTGGCGGATGGTGCCGCCGGGTTCAGACAGGATTTCTCCGGTCCCGTCCTACTCAGGGGATCCCACCGGCATGGTTGCGGTACTCCTACGGGGCTTTCACCCTCTGTGGCGCGCCTTTCCAGTGCGCTTCGAATTTGGCTCGCATGCCTTCTGTGGGCCCTGCAACCCCCACCTCCCGTAGGAGATGGGTTTGGGCTGTTCCCCGTTCGCTCGCCACTACTTGGGGAATCACTGACTTGTTTTCTGCTCCTGGGGGTACTAAGATGTTTCAATTCCCCCCGTTGGCCCTCCCATACGGGAGTATCCCGACCAAGTCGGGATGGGTTGCCCCATTCGGATACCTGCGGATCCCAGCTTGTGTGCAGCTCCCCGCAGCTTTTCGCAGCTTGTCACGTCCTTCATCGCCTGACGATGCCTAGGCATCCACCGTGCGCCCTTGTCTTGCTTTCGCTTATACGGCTTGCATCCGCCTCCAATCAATCGGACCGGAGCCGGTGCAACCCACACAATGAACTCATCAATGCTGCTGTCGCGGCCGAAGCCGGACAGCGGGCAATCTATATGTTATGTGATTGTGATATGTCGTTCGGCCTGCCCGAGGGCAGACCGATGACGCTCGATCTTACCTTTGCTTCCCACTATATCAAAGAACGCGCAGAGCGACGGGCTGTGGCCGGGGCAGCTCCTCGCCTTTAACAGCTACAAAGCCTTCCCGCAATGCCCCCCGTCCTGCAATAATAAAAGAACACTCCCCGGCCGAAGCCGGGCGGTTCAATTACCACCTTACCCGTAGCCAAACCGACTACCGGCCAGGTGCTAACTGCACCGCTGCTCACCCCTGGTGGAGCTAGTCGGATTCGAACCGACGACCCTCTGCTTGCAAAGCAGATGCTCTAGCCAACTGAGCTATAGCCCCCACTGCGGCCCCTCGGCCATAAGTGGGCTTGGCAGGAGTTGAACCTGCGACCTCACGCTTATCAGGCGTGCGCTCTAACCACCTGAGCTACAAGCCCAAGTGCGACCCCGGCCGGGACCGCGCCCTGCCGGCGGCCAGCGCCGCCTGGCTCGCTCCCGTAACAGACAGACAGATAATCGCACAGGCGACCCCGGCCAGGAGGGGACTCTCCGTAGAAAGGAGGTGATCCAGCCGCACCTTCCGGTACGGCTACCTTGTTACGACTTAGCGCCAGTCACAGGGCTTACCCTGAAGACCTGCCTCCCGAAGGTTGGCCCGGCCTCGTCAGGTACTCCCTGCTTCCATCGCTTGACGGGCGGTGTGTACAAGGCCCGGGAACGTATTCACCGCGCCATTGCTGATACGCGATTACTAGCGATTCCGGCTTCATGGAGTCGAGTTTCAGACTCCAATCCGAACTGGGAACGGTGTTGGGGATCTGCTGACCCTCGCGGGCTCGCCTCCCATTGGACCGTCCATTGTAGCACGTGTGCAGCCCCAGACGTAAGGGCCATGATGACTTGACGTCGTCCCCACCTTCCTCACTACTTGCGTAGGCAGTCCGGCTAGAGTCCCCACCATTACGTGCTGGTAACTAACCGTAGGGGTTGCGCTCGTTGCGGGACTTAACCCAACACCTCACGGCACGAGCTGACGACAGCCATGCAGCACCTTCCAGCCTGCCCCGAAGGGAGACTCCTTTTCAGGAGCTGTCAGGCTGGATTTAGCCTGGGTAAGGTTCTTCGCGTTGCATCGAATTAAGCCACATGCTCCACCGCTTGTGCGGGCCCCCGTCAATTCCTTTGAGTTTCATCCTTGCGGACGTACTCCCCAGGTGGTGTGCTTATTGCGTTAGCTGCGACACCGACCCCGAAGGGCCAACATCTAGCACACATCGTTTACAGCGTGGACTACCAGGGTATCTAATCCTGTTCGCTCCCCACGCTCTCGTGCCTCAGCGTCAGTACCAGACCAGTCGGCCGCCTTCGCCACTGGTGTTCTTCGTGATATCTATGCATTTCACCGCTACACCACGAATTCCACCGACCTCTTCTGGACTCAAGATCAGCAGTATCGAAGGCCATTTTACCGTTAAGCGGCAAGATTTCACCCTCGACTTACTGACCCGCCTGCGCACCCTTTACACCCAATGATTCCGGACAACGCTTGCACCCTCCGTATTACCGCGGCTGCTGGCACGGAGTTAGCCGGTGCTTATTCACCAGGTACCGTCAGCCGGGGTCGAAACCCCGGGGTTCTTCCCTGGTAAAAGCTGTTTACAACCCATAGGGCCGTCTTCCAGCACGCGGCGTGGCTGCGTCAGAGTTTCCTCCATTGCGCAAGATTCCTCACTGCTGCCTCCCGTAGGAGTCTGGGCCGTGTCTCAGTCCCAGTGTGGGGGATCATCCTCTCAGACCCCCTAGCCATCATCGCCTTGGTGGGCTCTTACCCCACCAACTAGCTAATGGCACGCAGGCCCATCTGAAGGTGGCCAAAGCCTTTAACAACTGTTCCCATGCGGGACCGCTGCATCATCGGGTATTAGCGCGCCTTTCGGCGCGTTATCCCCGTCCTTCAGGCAGGTTGCCTACGCGTTACTCACCCATCCGCCGGTCTCCCCAGCCTCCGAAGAGACTGGTTCTCCCACGACTTGCATGTGTTAGGCCCGCCGCCAGCGTTCGTCCTGAGCCAGGATCAAACTCTCCATGGTATAATAATACACCTAATAACATCGAGCTTGCCTCCCGGCCGTCTTTACTTCGTCATCTGCTTCGCAGAATGACGGGTCGCACTATGCGATTATCTGTCTGTCTCATTACGGAAAAGAACAA
>NZ_JBINJF010000067.1:0-6025 GCF_043951865.1 Halalkalibaculum sp. DA3122 | reverse complement strand
GACTGGTCGGTGAAAAATCCAGAGCAAACCGGCCAGGATGATGTTCCCGTACAAGGCGCAGAGTTGTCTGAGGATGGCAAAACGATTCTGATTCAGATCTCGGATCAGGACCTGCAGCCGGTCGACCAGATGCGCATCCAGCTGGTCCTGGAGTCGGCCGGTGGCAAAGAGTATAAGGACACAATCTACCTGACCATCCACAAGGTGCCAGGCCAAGAAGTCTCCCAAAACTAGCATTCTAAGCAGTAAACAGAAATCGGAATGAAACCAGAATTGATTATGAAATTGTCGCCAAAAAAAATTATTCAAGTTATAGCCTGCCTGTTGTTGGGAGTACTACTGGCACCTCCGGAGGCCCTGTTTGCCCAGCAGGGCGAGCAGTGGATCACCTACCAGCCGGCCGAGGGTCCGGGCAACGGCCAGCACATTGTGCTCGTCAGCGGGGATGAAGAGTATCGCTCCGAGGAAGCCCTGCCGATGCTGGGGAAAATCCTGGCCAAACGCCACGGCTTTAAAGCCACAGTTCTGTTTGCCATAGATCCGGAAACCGGCGAGATTGACCCGGAGCTGCAGACCAACATTCCGGGACTGCACAACCTGCAAAACGCAGATCTGATGGTGATTTTTACACGCTTCCGTGAGCTGCCCGACGAGCAGATGAAGCACATTGTGGACTACGTCAATGCGGGTAAGCCGATCGTCGGTATGAGAACAGCCACTCACGCCTTCCAGTATGAGCGCAATCCTGACAGTCCGTACGCGCACTACTCGTTTAAAAGCACCGAGAAAGGATGGGAAGACGGGTTTGGCCGGCAGATTCTGGGCGAGACCTGGATCGACCACCACGGCGCCCACGGTGATGAAGGTACTCGCGGAATAGTGGATGGCATAAAGGAACGGCAAAATCACGCCATCCTGCGTGGGGTTGAGGACATCTGGGGACCAACCGATGTGTATGGCACCCGCCAGCTCCACGGCGATGCCCAGGTGGTGGTATGGGGGCTCTCCACAGAGGGCATGTCACCGGACAGCCCGGTGGAGTGGGAACAGTCCGCCATGCCGGTGGCCTGGACAAAACATTACACCAGCGAGGCGGGCAATACCGGGCGCGTGTTTACCACCACCATGGGAGCTTCTGTTGACCTGGAAAGCGAGGATCTGCGGCGTCTGGTGCTCAACGGCTGCTTCTGGGCCGTCGGCATGGACCAACAGATCCCGGAGGAAACCAACGTCGATTACGTTGGGGGGTACAATCCCACCATGTTCGGGTTTGGTGATCATCAACGTGGATTAACACCTTCTGATTTTGAATAAGGAATCTTTCGACAGGATTTTAAATAAAAAGGGATTCCGGGTAAGGTCATATTATGCCGTATAAACGACGACAATTTATAAAACAGGCATTGCTGTCACTTTCCGGCATGAGCCTGGTTTCCTCCATTACTATATTCAATTCTGCCAGTCAGACTGGGGACATCAATGTCGTCGTTTGGGATGAGCGACAGCCTGAGCAGAAAAAGGTGTATGAAAACTTCATGGGGAACGAGATCGCCGGGTATTTGCGAAATCAACCCGGGTTGAATATTCAGTCTGTGGGATTGGACGATCCCGGGCAGGGACTGACTGATACAATTATGGATGGGGCTGACATACTGATATGGTGGGGGCATATCCGGCAGGATGAAATTGAGTGGAAAACGGGTCGCAAAATTATTGATAGGATTGAGAAAGGAACGCTATCGATGATCACGCTCCATTCAGCCCACTGGTCCACCCCGTTTATGGAGGCGATGAACCGGGTAACGCAAAAAAGAGCGGAAGAAGAGTTCCCGGGTCATGAGATTAACTACATATTTCCACCGGATCGATTTACCACCCCTGAATATGATACCAGGGTCACTCCCTATACCCAGGTTCGCAAGTATCCGGATGGGAGGGAAAGGATCAATGTGCACCTTCCATACTGTTGTTTCCCGGCATACCGGGATGATGGGAAACCAAGTTATGGTCGGTTTATTCGGTCTAATCATCCCATTGCACATGGATTGTCGGAAAGCTTTGAAGTTCCTCAATCCGAGATGTATGACGAGCCATTTCATGTGCCGGAGCCTGACGAGGTTGTGTTTGAAGAGCGCTGGTCTACCGGCGAATGGTTTCGGAGCGGCATGGTGTGGCAGCTCGGTGAGGGTCGAATTTTTTACTTCCGACCCGGGCATGAAACGTACCCGGTATTCAAAGATGAGCGAACGCTAAAAATACTGGAAAACGCCGTTCGCTGGCTGAATAAGACGTAAAAACAGTCAGCATTTTTTAAAATCCGGGCAAGGCTCCGAACGGAATTTGGATATGAAAATAGGTTGCCTTTAAGATTGTTCGGATTAATTTAACGGGATTATAAAGATGATTAAGAATCTCATTGTTGGTTGTATCATTCTATGGCTATCGATTTCCTGTGCCGGTAATCAAGATGGTAGCTCAAGCGGTCAAAATGACTCGAGGCCAAATATTATTTTCATCATGTCAGATGACCACACCTCACAGGCCATAAGTGCCTACGGTGGTATGCTGGCTGATATCGCGCCCACACCCAACATCGACCGCCTTGCTGATGAGGGGATGCTTTTCAACAATGCGTTTGTCACCAACTCCATCTGTACCCCCAGCCGGGCCGTGTTATTAACAGGGAAATATTCCCATAAAAATGGGGTATATAAATTTACTGCGCTTGATCACAGTCAGCCCACCCTGCCGAAAATGATGCAGCGAGCCGGGTATGAGACAGCCCATATCGGGAAATATCATCTGCATTCCAATCCGGTGGGATTCGATTATTTTTCTGTGCTTCCTGGACAGGGAGATTACTTTGATCCCGAGTTTATCCAAAAAGGTGATGAGCATCCCAGTGGATGGGTTAAACATGGCCAAAGAACCCAGTTTGAGGGTCACTCTTCTGATGTTATTACGGATCAAACGCTGGACTATTTAAAGAATAAGCAATCTGGTGACAAGCCCTTTATGCTGTTTGCCAATTTCAAGGCTCCCCACGATCCCTGGGATTATGCTGAACGCTACGATGGTTATCTGGCCGACGTCGAGATCCCCGAGCCATCGAACTTGCTGGACAATTACGATGGTCGGAGTGATGCCCTGAAGCAAACTACGCAGCACCTGGATGATATCGCCCTGAACTGGAGCGACCCTGCCCAGCTGAAAAGAGAAACGGAAGGCCTGGAAGGCGATGCCAAGACGAGAAAAATATATCAAATGTACATGAAGAAGTATCTCCGTTCGGTTAAGGGCGTAGATGATAATATGGGGCGACTGCTGGATTATCTCGATGAATCAGGATTGGCCCAAAATACGATCATCATGTACACCGGCGACCAGGGATTTTTCCTTGGAGAGCACGGGCTCTATGACAAACGCTTCATGTATGAGGAAGCCCTGGGGATGCCGCTGCTCGTTCGTTGGCCACAGGAGGTAGAAAAGAAATCAGTAAGTGATGGAATGGTCCTGAATGTGGATTACGCCCCCACCATACTGGATGTCGCCGGGTTGGAACCACACCCGGAAATGCAGGGCCGAAGTTTTCTGCCCCTTTTGAGGGGAAATCAACCGTCTGACTGGCGAAATTCGATGTATTACCGATACTATTTTTCCCATTTTGATACCGAACCACATTATGGGGTGCGGACCTACGACCATAAACTTATCTACTATAACCGCATAGATCAGTGGGAACTCTACGATATAAAGGAGGATCCCAAAGAGATGAAGAATCTGTACGGTGATCCCGATTATAATCAGGTAACCGGCCAGCTTAAAACTGAATTAACAAGGCTCCAAAAAGAATTAGGTGATCTCCCCGAGGATAATGGCAGCAAACCCAATCTGGGTAAACTGGCCCCCGATCCAATACATTCCTCTGACAATTTACCTGTTGGAACGGGCGATAAGACGATCTTGCTGAAGTTCAAGTCAACGGGTGGGGGAACAATCTTCTCTCAAACCGACCTCAGTGGAAATCCGTTTGAAGAGAATGCCTGGACAGGAGATAAAACGTTATATATCCGAAATTCAAGCTTGATGTTTACTGATTCTGGCCAGGAAATGATGGTCGAGAAAAATATTGAGATAGACCAGTGGTATAACCTGGCATTTGTTATTCAGGATAAGCAACCCCTCGTATATATCAATGGTAATCTTGAAATTAAAACAGATAGCCAGTTAAGTCCCAACAAGGCCGGTCAAACATTTAATATAGGAGCGGGATTAAGTGGAAATGGCTACAATGGCTATAACTTTGTCGGAGAGATAGATCATGTTGTAGCTTACGGCAGAGTCTTGGAAAAGGAGGAAATCGTAAGCCATACTCGTGGGGCTATGCCGAACGAACCTGCAGTATTTAAATGGGAAAACTGAAGATAAATCAACATGTGTGATAATATTAACACAGGGAAGTTAAACAGTAATTAGTTCCGATTACCATGCCCACAAATCGAAAAGAATTTTTAAAGCAATTAGGCTCGCTCAGTGCCTTGCCCTTTATCTCGACGGCACTGCCGGCCTGTGCAAATAGTAATTCACAAAATGGAGATAGTATGACAAACGTTGGTTTTAATCTGTTGGCATGGTCGGCCGTAATTTTGGAGGATCAGCTTCCGCTGGTAGAACGATTAAGGAAGATCGGCTACGACGGCATCGAATGCCCCATGGATTCTCGTGATACGGCAATCTACAAAAAATTTGGACAGGAATTTCAAAATATGGATCTGAAGTCGACCTGTGTGTTGGCAGTGGGACCCGATGAAAATCCAATAGACGCGTCTGCCGAAGTCAGGCAAAAAGCCCTGGACCGCATGAAATGGGCCGTGGACCGGGCCGTTGATCTTAACGCTGAGCTCATATGTGGACCCTTCCACTCGGCCTTTGCTCATTTTACCAGGAATCCACCTACTGCAGAGGAATATGCACGTAGTGCGGAGGTGTTGCGTGAGGCGGGAGAATATGCAGCAACGGCAGATATTACCCTGGCCCTGGAGGCAATCAACCGATTTGAGTGTTACCTGTGCAATACCATGCAGCAGGTGGGCGGGTTGGTCCGGGAGGTAGACCATCCCAACGTGACCGTCCATTTCGATACCCATCATGCCAATATCGAAGAGAAGAAACTCGGTGATGCAATAACGAGTGTTGCGCCCATACTGGGACATGTTCATATTAGTGAAAATGATCGGGGGACGCCGGGATCTGGTCATGTGCCGTGGGATGATGCGTTTGCTACACTGGCTGACATCGGTTACGAGGGGTGGTTGACTATTGAAGCGTTTACGCGCAATGACCCAAATTTTGCCAACGCTATCAACGTATGGCGCGAATATAACGAGCCCTGGCATATGGCCGAGGAAGGATTCAAATTTATACAATCGATGCGGGAAAAACATGGGCTTTAACATTACGAAAAAAACTCTTCATTCCAGGTTCTTGCAAGACCTGTAAGAATCTGTTTATGTATCGTGAAACGATCTGATTTTTGAAATCAATTTCAGTTTAATTTTTCTAACACTTAAAACAACATACTTATGACAGACCTACCATTTCGATTTGGAGCGGAAGTGTACACGTGGTTCATGGATGGCAACGGGGAGGCCCACGAAGGGGAACTGGGCCATATGATTGAGGTGACGGCCCGGGCGGGGTTTGACGGGATCGAGCCGATCGCCTACTGGATGGGGGAGCTGGCCGATCCTGAGAAATTGCAAGCCAAACTCGACGAGCAGGGCATTGAGTTGGCCGCCATCGCCCTGACCCTGCCGTGGAACCACCCGCAGGAAACAGAGGAGGAAATAAAAAAAGCCGACGAAATTATTGAATTAACCTCGAAGTTCCCGGGGGCCCTGCTGTGCCTGGTCCACGAGCCGGCGGGTCGTCACGATGTCGCCGCCCGGCGAAAGAACCTGGTGGCCAACCTCAACAGCGTGGCGCGCCGGGCCGCCGCCCGGGGGGTCGAATCCACGTTCCATCC
>NZ_JBINJF010000066.1:0-6047 GCF_043951865.1 Halalkalibaculum sp. DA3122 | reverse complement strand
TTCCCCCTTGTGGCAGTTATGATGGAAAAGCGGTAAATGATGTTCGAAGGGGGTGCAGGGGGATGTTCAGTGAGGAATGAAAAATGAAGAATTAGAAATAATGAATTTCGAAGGGGAGATCGTATGAACGTGTCAAGCAATTATTCAGATATCGGAAGAAGTGCTGTCTGACGAGGGAGCGAGCTACAAAATATATAACCTGGTCTTCCCGGCCTTGAATGGGGGCGCAGAAGCCGAAGCAGGCGGGGGTGGATGGCCTGCCGGTGAGAACTTTGATAGCGGGCAACCGGCGCAACGGACCATCAACATCCACGCCTGCACAGGCTGCAGCGGGTGCCCCATTTACCGCCTTTTTTTCGTGAGGCTGTCCAAAAAGTCCAAACCAGGAAATGAGTGCCTTAATAATTAAGGTGATATCAATCTCCCTAAATCCCTCTTCTCCAAGAGGGACTTCAAAAATGCCTATATTGTATCTTGAGCAATATCGCAATCCGAGAGTTCCTCCTTGGAGAAGGAGGACAGGAGGATTGACTAATCAATTGGAATCATGTGCCTTACTTTTTAGGAATCTGATTGTTGGACTTGACTTTTGGGACAGCCTCACAACTCTATTGTAAACAACTGCTCCTTTTTCTTATTGAGGCTTTCTAACCATCCTTCCCTGTCCATTTTCTGTATATCAAAAAATAAATACCCCCCTTCGGGGAAACAGGTTACATTTCATTTTTATATATTGGTGCCATACTTGCAATACTGCCACTATCCTTGCCGCTTTAGCTGATCGGGAGATTGCAGGAGGATACCTAAATCAAGAACGGTCATCATGGAAACAGGAAGAGAGTTTAAAGAGCAGCGATACCTGACGGAGAATCTCATCCGTCTGCTTAACAAACTGAAATTTTCAGATATCCGGGTAAAATCGCATTCCATCTACCCCGATCCCGACCAGATCACTTTTCCCGCCAACATTCGACCCTACACCCCGTCGGTTGTCGCCCAGAAAAACGGATTCGTCTATTACTTTGAACTGGTCTGTGACAATGGCCTTGATCTAACCCGGCTGCAGGGGCCGTTGAAACTGTTGCATGAATTTGCAATCAAAAAATGGAACTCCGCCCTCATCCTTGTCACTTCGTACGGGAATAAAAATGCAGTTGAAAAAACCGCCCGTCAATGCAAGATGCCGTTTGATCATATCTGGGAACTGTGAGGCGTTTTCATAACATCCGCTTTATGGTGTAAGGTATTTTACTACAGCGGTTTCATCATTCCTCGGGTTTTCCGGCAATCCACTTACTGTATTCTTAGGACATACCGTTAACACTGAAAGGAAACGCAAATGCGATATTCAATATTCTTTACGGCAGTACTTACCCTCGCTCTAATCGGCTGCGGAGGAGAACCGGGTCAGCATCCAGCAAACCGGGATATATCGATCGATAGCTCCGCTGTGGTATCTGAAGGACAGATGATCAGCCAGGCGGCGTTCAAAACTCTGAGTTCCAACCTGCAGCAGGCGATGGCGGAGGGAGGCGTGGAAAACGCCCTCCGTTTTTGCAATATCGAGGCGATGCCGCTGACCGATTCTCTTTCCACGCACTTTGACATTGAGCTTCGAAGAGCGTCTCATCGACCGCGCAACCCTTCCAACCGGGCCGACTCCCTGGAACTGCAAACCATCCAACAATACTTGTCGGAAATTGAAGCCGGCAGGGATTTGAAACCGGTTATTTATACCTCCGGCTCAACAATCTCCTATCACGCTCCCATACGTATTGCCGGACCGCTCTGCCTGAACTGTCACGGACAGCCCGCCACCGATATTGCCAAGCCGGATCTGCAGGTTATCCGGGAACTTTATCCCGAGGATGAGGCGACCGGGTTTTCGCTTGGTGAGTTGCGGGGAATCTGGAGTATCCGTTTCCCGGCCGACTATTTTGATGCGGAACCACAGGTGGATGAAGAGTAATTTTGCCTCCGTGACAGAGGGAGACCGTTTTGTGTGAACAAAAACGAACTCAAAAAGTCAACGCCTGTAATTTTGCTATTGGTTTTCAGGAACCTTTGCAGAACCTGCTATTTTGTTGGGAGGTGGGTTGTACCACCGACCTTATGACCTTGTTAAACGGGAGTACAACTCCCTCAGAACGAGGGATTGAGGACTTTTCAAAGCCAAAGCCCCCCATGATTATTCAAAATACCCGTGAGAAATCCGGGCTAAATATCCGGGGTAATTACTCCTGTGAAAAAAGATACCATCTTATACAAAAAAAGATACCATCTTATGGAGAAAAAGATACCATCTTATTCAATAAAAGATGGTAGCCTCTTTTAGCCTGACAAAACGGGTTGTTGATAATCTGCGTGTAGAAGCTCATTTTGCAAGGTCATCGCCCGCGCGCTCCTCGTTCCTTATACCTGCACTTTTTTCTTAAAATATGCCAACGTCTTGGACAAACCTTCGCTGCGCGAATACTGTGGCTCCCACTCCAGGATCTCCTGTGCCCGGCTGATATCAGGCTGGCGCACCTGCGGGTCATCTTTGGGCAACTCCTCAAAAATGATCTCGCTGTCGCTGCCGGTGAGCTCAATAATTTCATTTGCAAACTCCAGGATACTAACCTCCTGCGGATTTCCGATGTTCACAGGATCAGAATAGTCGCTCTGCGACAACCTGTAAATCCCTTCCACCAGGTCGTCAACGTAGGTAAACGACCGCGTCTGCGAGCCGTCTCCATAGACCGTCAGCGGTTGCCCGCTCAGTGCCTGACGCATGAAGGTGGGCAGCGCCCGCCCGTCGTGTATGCGCATGCGGGTCCCGTAGGTATTAAAAATACGTACAATCCGGGTTTCCACCCCGTGGTAGCGGTGGTATGCCATCGCCATCGCCTCGGCAAACCGTTTGGCTTCGTCATAAACTCCACGCTGGCCGATGGGGTTCACATTGCCCCAGTAATCTTCGCTTTGGGGATGAATCAGCGGATCGCCATACACCTCGCTGGTGGAGGCCAGCAAAAACCGGGCGCCTTTCTCCTTGGCCAGTCCCAACGCCTTGTGAGTCCCCAGAGACCCTACCTTCAGGGTTTGAATCGGCATCTCCAGGTAGTCAACGGGCGAAGCCGGAGATGCAAAATGGAGGATCAGGTCCAGATCACCGTTCACATGGATATAGTTGGTTACATCGTAGTTGACAAAGGTGAACTGCTTATTCCCGATCAGGTGACCAATATTGTCGGCCGTGCCAGTCGACAGGTTATCCATACAGATAACTTCATACCCTTCTTTTATATACCGGTCACACAGGTGCGAGCCAAGGAATCCGGCCCCGCCGGTGATGAGGGCGCGTGGTCTTTCAGAGCTTTGGGTTGTATTAGTGGTTGTCAAAATATTGTTAGTCTTATTTATGTTTTCGGACTGCGGGTTACTGACGACGGACGACAGACGACAGTGGTCCGTGGTTAGTAGTCAGTTATCGCTTGTCAGTCAAATAATCAATTTCTTCTTCACCTGCATGATCAGTTAATGAATTTCGCATCGCTTGAATACGTGCAGCAAGATGGTTCGCTTCTTTGTATAGATGTTTCAATTTCTTTTTTTCTTCTTCAGATTGAAAATAATTTCGTTTGCCAATTAAATGGATACAAGCCACGGTCTCAATTAACGACCGCAACGCAATACCCAAGAATCGCCGTTGTTCTCTGTCAGTTTGTCCGGTGGATCCTTCAGCGATATTTAATGAGATTGATGTTGCTGCCCGTCTCAATTGATCCGCGAGGTTATATCGTTCTCTTTGGGGCAATAATTCGGCAATTTCATAGACCCAATCGACATAGTCGAGTGACTGTTGCCAAATTTCAAGTTCTTCAAATTTAAATCCCATATTTACGGGGGCCGGTAATTAAACGATACTTTAGTTGTCGACGACAGTGGTCGGTAGTCAGTCGCCGGTGGTCAGTAGTCGGTAGTCCAGCATCAATATTTCAACACCAGAAGCAAGCCTAATCTGCCGGCTCCAGCTCTTTAGTCCCAACTGCCGGGCGCCCAACGCTGATGTAGGTGATGCCGGCTTTACGAGCCCGTTCAAGGTCATAGAGATTACGGCCGTCAAAAATAACCGGGTCATCGGCCTCAATCCATCCTTCCAGTCCATCGATCGTGGGACGACGAAACTCGTTCCATTCGGTGCAGATCACCAGCGCGTTGATATCCACAAGGGCGTCTTTTTGGTCGTGGACAAAGGTGGTGTTGTCGATCACTTCCCGGGTCGTCGCCTGTTTAAAGGTGCCGATTGCTTCCGGATCATAGGCTCGCAGGGTTGCTCCCCGTTTGACGAGTTCGTCGGCGATATATAGCGCCGGAGCCTCGCGGATGTCGTCGGTTTCCGGTTTGAAGCTGAGTCCCCATATGCCAAAGGTCATGTCCGAAAAGTCATCAGTCCCGAAATAATCCTCCATTTTTTTGACAATCGAGATCTTTTGCTCATTGTTCACCTTCATAACCGAATCCACAATCCGGAAGTCGTAGCCGTGCTGGCCGGCCGTATGGTGGATCGCCTGCACGTCTTTGGGAAAACAGCTGCCCCCGTAGCCGATACCCGCAAACAGGAACCGCTTGCCAATCCGCGAGTCGGTGCCGATGCCGCGGCGGATATGGTCGACATTGGCTCCAACCCGTTCGCAGATGTTGGCAATTTCATTCATAAAGGTAATTTTGGTGGCCAGCATGGCGTTGGCGGCATATTTGGTTAGCTCGGCACTGCGGCGGTCCATAACAATAATAGGATTGCCCGAGCGGACAAATGGCTCGTAGAGGGTGGTCATAATCTCGGCGGCCTGCTCACTGCCGGTGCCGATGACCACGCGTTCGGGATATTTAAAATCTTCAACCGCCGCCCCCTCGCGTAAAAACTCAGGGTTGGAGACCACATCGAACAGCTCGGGATCGACATGCTCGCCGATCATTTTTTCCACCCGGTCGCCGGTACCGACCGGTACGGTCGATTTATTAACGATGACCGTATAGCTGTTCACAATAGGTCCAAGCTCTTTAGCTACCGCCATCACCGCACTCAGGTCGGCCTGACCGTCGCCCCCCGGCGGGGTGGGCAGGCACAAGAATACGATATCGGCATCGGGTACCGCCTCTGCGATATCAGTCGTAAAATGCAGGCGCCCCTCCCGTCGGCTGCGGGCAAAAATCGTTTCCAGTCCCGGCTCATAAATCGGAATTTGCCCGTTGTTCAGCTGCTCAACCTTCTCCCGGTCAATATCTACACATGTTACGTGGTTTCCAGAATCGGCAAAGCAGGTACCCGAAACGAGTCCTACGTAACCGGTTCCTATGACTGCTATATTCATCTACTTCGTTATTTTGATATAAATTTATTTTAAGACTCCTTCAATCCTGTTGTAATCCTGCCGTGGAAATATGTTTCCGGGAGGCAGAACTAAAACCGGAGTATGTGCCCTGAACACGTTCCTTTCACGTACAAGGTTGCACCGGAGATAATTACATAGTTGAGATCGCAGAAATTATCGCTCTCTTATACCGCTGATATATCAATGCCTTTACAACCCCGTAAAAGGTCAGTTGATTATAAGGAAGTCTCGCGGTTTTATCTAGCACGGATTATTGTGGCAAGTAATGTTTCTATTATCCCCCCACGCATGCTGCGAAGTGGAGGATTATGAATGAAGGATAATGGATTATGGATTTCGAGGACACGTCCTGAAGGGGGATCTCATATGAACGAGTTATAGCATCATGCCCAAGACCGGAAGAATTTCTGTCTGACGAGGGGGGCGGGCGACGAACCTAAACAGCGGCAACAAACGAACTCCGCCCCGAGGAGTTAAATTCTTCTTGATCTTTTGGTCCCTTTTGTATCAAGACAAAAGGGACACCTCGGTTGGGGAAAACTGTCTCCTGTTTCACATTCAGGCTTCTTAATCATCCTTCCTTGTTCATTTTTTGTACGGCCAAAAAACGAACCAAAAAAGCCGCTGGGGAATGGTAGATGTTCCCCTTACCAGCTCGTTCCCGGCCGG
>NZ_JBINJF010000065.1:0-6273 GCF_043951865.1 Halalkalibaculum sp. DA3122 | reverse complement strand
TTGGTTGGTGGTGCTTCCAAAAACTACCGCAAGGCGGGGTCAAATGCGACTCCGCTTTTTTATTTTCTTACTATTTTCCCCGGACAACAGTGATTTCTAATTGTTCATTCATAATTTCCATCTCCCTATCGCTGTTCGGGTAGAGGCTCCTGCTCAAAATCAGAGTCATTCACCCAGCCGGTGTTCATCTCTTCACCTGCCATGTATCGCTGATAGAAATTCGCCGTTCCCTCGTCCATATATCGGTAGGCATCAAAAAGATAGCCCCGGCCAAACATACGGGGATCTCCCTGCTGTTTCAGCTCGCGATAGAGTTGCGACTTTAGTGCCTGTTTTTTGGAGAGGTAGGCGGGATCTTCCGCCAGGTTGTTCAGGCAGTATGGATCGGCTGCAATATTGTAGAGCTCTTCGGGGGGACGTTTTCCAAAATTCCAATCCCAAAAATGGTACATGCCGGGAGTCGTTCGGTGGTCCAGAATGTATGTTTTTGTGGGACTCCCGTCGGTATTCAGGTAACCAGTCTCCGGGTTGCCCACCGGCCATCGTTCCGGTTCGAAATTCCGGATATAGAGCAGGTCACCGCGAATGATGCCCCGGATCGGGTAGCCCCAGTCGTATGGGCGGCCGACATCGTGCCGCTCCTTGCCCAGCAGTACGTAATCGCGTTCAGGCGTTACCTGACCGTCCGAATCTGAGTAAAAAATATCGGTAAGGCTGCGGCCGACGGTGGAATGCATTCCGGTTTGAGTCCAGTTGAGCCCGGCCACTTCGATAAACGTCGGGGCAAAATCGGCAAAGCTGACAACATCCTCGACAACGCGCCCGGCATTTTCAATACCCCGTGGCCACATTACCGCCAGTGGCAGGTGAGCCGATCGTTCATAGGTTTGTCCCTTGATTCGGGGAAAAGGCATGCCGTTGTCGGCAGTAACCACAACGAGAGTGTTATCCAGCTCTCCGCGTTCCTCCAGCAGGGCCAGCATACGTCCAAGGTGCCGGTCGAAATGCTCAATTTCAAACGCATAATCCAGCATGTCAGTGCGTACGGAGTCGGTATCCGGCCAAAAACCGGGGACATGAGCAATGTCTGACAACTGCTTGCCGCCCTTTTCGATTCCTGATTCGTATTCATATCCACGATGCGGCTCATATCCCCCATACCAAAAGGCAAACGGCTCGTTGCCCGCGCGATCTGCCAGGAAGGCCTTAAAATTGGCCGCGTAATCGTTCCCGGAAATACCGCCGGCCGGCGGCTCCGTTTGGTGGTCATTATACGGTTGGCCCGCCAAGTGTCGCGGTTGCCCCTGAGCCGTCTCGGCCACTCCCGGTGCCCATCCCTTGCCGGTGCTCCCCACATGATAGCCGTTTTCAGCCAGCACCTCCGTATATACTTTAAACTTGGTCGGGAAGTCGGCCCAGTGGTTGGCGGCTTCTTCCAGCTGCCAGGAGTTGCGTCCCGTCAGGATAATTGACCGCGATGGACCGCATTTGGGATTGGGCGTATAGGCATTGGTAAACAGGAGACCCTGCCCGGCTACGCGATCAAACGCCGGTGTTCGTACCCATTCGGTGCCGTATGCTCCCATATGGGGAAAGGAGGCGTCATCGGCGATAGCGAATAGGATATTGGGACGACTATCATCAGATTGAGCATGAACAGCCAATCCATTATATCCAGTAATGAACAGTAGACAAATAATACTTTTCCACACAAGGGAGATGTAAGTTTTTGAAATCATGGTACCATCCGATTGGACTTCCAATTCAATTGTTAAAAGAGGGCTTTGCAAAACCGTTGTTTTGACCAATCTCTGTATTTTCGCGAATTTGGAATCCTCACTTATAGCTAATAAGCTCCGGTTTCAAATTCGCTCAAGCTTTGAGCTTGACCAAAACCCTTGGTTTTTCAAAGCCCTATAAAAAATAAATGGCGTCAGCTTGGGATAAAAATATATCCACCTCAAACCTGCCACTTGCAACCTTCAGCGGATAAATACACTATCGGTTCTCTCCATCCAGGGTAGTCAGGAACTCAACAAGATCCCGGAGTTCGGCACGCGACAACACCCCGCTCATCGTCGGCATGGAGGAGGGGGAGTTCGTGCGTTCACTGATCTCGGACTTGCTGATCACCCATTCATTTTCCCTGGAGACGACCGTAATCTCCTCTTCATCCTCTTCTTGCAGCACACCCTGTATCGTCTCTCCATTTCGGAGTGTCAGGGAAACCGACCCGTAACCGGGTGCAATGCGGGCGTCGGGAGCCACCAGGGCCTCCAGCAGGGTACGCCGTGAAAGCTCGTTGCCAATATTTGTGAGGGGTGGTCCCACTTCGCTTCCCTCGGTCCCAATCTTGTGGCAGCGCATGCACTGGGCCGCTTCATGCTGGTACAAAATATCCCGGCCATTTTCCGCATCGCCGCCATAAAGTGTCTCGCGATAGCGGGTCACTGCGTCTCCATTTTCTTTTTCAGATCGATAGGTCGCCAGCAGCTTTTCCACATTTTCCGCGTTGGAGGAATCTGCGGCCTGAATCACTTCAAGTTCAAGTTCCCGTTCCAGGTCTCCATTCATCAGCTGTTGCAGCAGCTTCTCCAACAATGCGTTGGCTCCCGGACTGCTGATCTCACCCAGCAGGGCTATTGCTGTTTGTTGCTCTTCTGTTGTTCCATCATCAATCACCGGTTCCACCAGCTCCACGATATTTCCCTTCGGCAGATTCAGCTCTGTGATAGTCTGCAGCGCATTCATCCGCACGCTGCCAGCCGGATCATCAAGAGCGGTAAAAACCGCTTCTTCGATATCTTCATACCCCATTCCCGCCAGCAGCTCCAGTGCCGCAATCCTGACCTGTGGGGCCGGGTCTTCGGCAAGCATCGTGGAAACTTTGGGAACCAGCGAGCTTATTTCCAGGCTCCCGACCACGTCGAAAGCGGCAATCTTCAACGCGACGTGGTTTCCATTCATAATGTTGCGTATTGACGAAGCCGTGACACTCCGGGCTTCCTCCACATTGTTGCGCACCACGTCCCGCGGATCGCCGGTCACCCGATCGAGCCGAGACGATTCCGGCCACACCGAGAGGGTCTGCAGCGCCTCCACCCTCAGGGCCTCGGGAATGTCCTCCCGGAGCGCAAAATCGGCCAGCCGGCGCGCACTTTCGCGGGTTCCATGGTAAAGGTTGGCGTTAATTGAGCGCCGGAGCAGCGGTTCATTTATAAACTGATCCTGCTCCAGCATCGCCGCCAGCTCGTCCAGTCCCTCTTCAATAAACGCATCGTCGTTGATCGCGCGGGCTGCGTTGGTGACGACGAATTCATCCTCATCTTCCAGGAACCGAACCACCCCGGGATGCTCCATCCGTTTTAATGCCACTACCGCGGCAATCCGTACCGCGCGCGAGGGGTGGTCGGATAACGCCGCCACCGCATCGCCATCTCCAATTCGCGCTAGGGCGATTGCCCCGCCATGGCGCAGATATACATCTTTGTCGTCGTTGGCTTCCAGCATGTCGACGATCGGCTGCAGGGCGGACTTCCAGGCCAGCCGACCCAGGGCCTCTGCAGCAAAAAACCGGACCCGGGCATTTTCATCCCTGAGCAACGGAATCAATGAGTCGCCTGCGGGCTGGTAGCGCACATCACCCAGCATCTTGGCAGCCTGGGCCCGGATTTCGGCCTCTTCATCTGCCAGCAGCTCCATCAGTGGTTCAACCGCTTCCGGGATGCGACGGCCCACCTGTGCCAGTCCCCAAATTCCGTGTACCCGCTTTAGCTGGTGATCACCCCCGCGGGCCGCCTTTTCCAGTGATAGCGTGTCATCCCGGCCGACAAGTTCAAACTGCGCTTTTTGGCGCACCCGCATGTCGGCATGTCCCATTAGCCCAATAAGCTCCTCCGGGGAACGATCGCCAAACTCTTCCGCCAAAAGCTCCTTCGTTTCAATGCGAATATTGGACACCGAGTCCGGATTTGTGTCCAGCTTCCATATTCTGCCTTCCTGGTTCAATGCCCATCCCTCAACCCAGTCGGTAAAATAGAGGGCTCCGCCGGGACTAAAATCGAGTCCAACGGCCAGCACTCCTTTCATCACTTCCACATCTCGCTCCAGTTGGAACGAAGCTCCCTGCTGCTCAAGGGTAAACGCATTGATCCCCGAACGCGTCGTGGAGCCCACAAATTCGGCCACAAAAAAGTGGTCTTGCCATTGCTCATCCAGGGCGGTGCCCGGGTTATAGACCATGCCGGCCGGCCCGTCGTGGTATGCCGCAATTGGCGGCAGGAGGTGGGCGGCCTGTTTATCAAAACGAGGCTTGTAATATCCCTCATCCATCAGCACTTTATAGTCGTTGTTTTTGGGATCGTTATATTTCCCGAACTGCCAATTGGTCCGCCATCCGCTGTCTGATCCGTTGACTACGTAAATCAACCGCTCATGCTCCCCGGAGTGGTCTCCGTCGTTGTCTACCGCAATCAGGTTTCCGTGCTTGTCGAAATCAAATTCATGCGTATTGCGCAGCCCGCGGGCGTACACTTCAAAGTTGCTCCCGTCCGGATCTGATCGCACTATCACGCCCTGGCGCGGCTGGTGCCAACGGTTGCCCTCCTGGTCCTCTATGCTGATGCCGCGATCGCCGATCGACCAGTAAAGCCGGCCGGCCGGACCGACCGTAAGCCCGGACATCCCGTGACCGCCATACCCGATATTTACTCCGTAACCGTGACTGATCGATTCTTTCTGCTCGCCGTATCCATCGCCGTCACTATCCTGGATACGCCATAAATCGGGTGCCACCCCCAGGAAAAGATCGCCTTCGTGGCGGAGTACGGCACCCGCCACGTCCGTGATCTCCTCGTGGAAATCGCGAACAAAAAGCTGCGACTGGTTGGCGTATCCGTTACCGGTTAAGTCCCTGACCCTAAAAACAGATTCTTTATTGACCGTCAAGTCGCGCCAGTCGTGCGAGCCATCCCCGTTGTGATCATTCAGCCACTCGTTTTGGGCACTTCGCTCAGGTGCCAGCTTGCGGTGCAGAAAATCCCGTCGCTCTTCCACCGTCTCAAGGGTAAGAGATTCGATCATCCAGTTACGGTGGCCGCGAATGTCAATTTCCGAGGTTCTCCTGCGCGCGGTATTGGTGACCCAGACGGTTCCATCGTGATCTACATCCAGCGCCACCGGATCGCCCAGCAGTTTCTCGGAGGCCCACAACGAGAGATTCAGTCCCCCTGCCGTGGATGGGGCGAGCTCCCCGAGTATCTCGTTCGAATACTCCTCTGCAACCTGGTCTTCTACCGTATGTGTTTCAATTTCAACGTCCTCCTGTGCCGAACATCCCCAAAAAACTGCCAACAATAAGATAAAAGTTCGTACAATGAATCTGCGAAAACTGGTCATAAATCTATATTCAACACTTTTGTTACTTGTTTGCATTGCACTATCCATCCCTGAGACTTTCCGGATTTCAGGATCGGGGATTAAAAGGTAGATGATCGCTCTGAATCCCGCTTACCTGCCCCGCCAACCACTACTTTTTCATGCCAGGAGAGCTTCGAAAAACCGTTGTTTTGCCCGGTTGCGACACCTTTGCGAATTCAATCCCTCATGTTAGGATATGAACTGAGGTTTGGAATTCGCACCGGCTGGGTCCCGGACAAAAACTTGATTTACAAAGCCCTCGTCAAATCAGACCTGCTCTCCCTGGAACAAGCGCAGCCTGTCTGTTTTAGGACTCGATGTCATAATTAAATCGGATGTTTTCCTGCACCAATCCCGAAACGTGACAAAAGGCTGAATAGTGCAAGGGTAATAAGCTTATCGTCCCTTTAAATATCCTTTCGAATTTAATTAAGAGACTCCTTAAATCGAAACTTATTATCGCATCATCCGGAAATGACTGACCTAGCGAGGTAAAACCTCTGTGAACTTTTTTCATGGATTCAAGCTGCCTCTGATTGTGAACAAAAGAGGCGAACTGCTTTCTTTCTTACCTGGCCACCGGCGACACCGATGATCACAACCCAAAGGTGATCTAGGCTATAATCCGGAAGCTATTTGGCAACCTCTTTGGAGGTAGGGCTATTTGTCCAACGCCTTGTTTGACAGCCTTTTTGCCGACAGCATACAGCTGATCCGCCGACTTTGAAAGAACATGAAAGCCATAGTATGAGTCTGAATCACGCGTTTAGGGGTTAGGATTTTAACAATTTTAAACTAAGAAAGGCCATGCAAACGCTTGATATTCAATATCTTAGGGATGTTAATTCTCACAAA
>NZ_JBINJF010000064.1:0-7547 GCF_043951865.1 Halalkalibaculum sp. DA3122 | reverse complement strand
CGTCTTTTTTGGTTTGCCATAACTAGTGTTTGTCATAAATTTCGGCAACAATCTATGGCTTAACTGGGTGTCCACCAAAATGTAGCAAGTTCAACAGCTTCCAGCTTTAACATTGTTTCTTAACTTCTTGGGGCAGGCCTTTAATCTCCCCTTGAGGGAAGCCCCCCCCGAAGGCGGGAGGGGTGTTATTCTCTGATTTTAGACTTGTACCATCCGACCCAATCACCAGATCCACGCGATTGGCCTACCCTCCTCAATGAGGGACTGTTTCCTTGCCATTTCAAGGCAAACAGGCATCCGGTTGAGACAATTATGTCGAACTCAGGTTGGATTATGTTATCCTAATATTTTAAAGCGCCCTTTATTGCATTTCAGGATAGGGTCAGGGTTTTTTACATCACTAAATATTGCTTAATTATTTATCCTTTTATATAATAAAAACAGTCACTTATATATAAAGTTAAAATAACTACGGCTGTCACACAGAGTGTCATCTACAAATAAATCTACCTAGAGGGGTAAAATGAAAAAATCGTCAATTCTCACGTACTTTCTGTCTGTAGCGGTGTTATGCCTGACAGGTATCTCCTGCAATCTTAATTCAAGTCACGAGGCCGACCTGGAAAAGACGTTGGAACCGGTAGAGGAAGTCACGTTTATCAACGGGACGGAAAACACCACCATTACGGTAAATAAAACCGGCAGTTCTCTTTATGAAATTATGTTCAAGGGAGTCGGAAGCAATAACATCATAGCTGATGGCAACCACGAGGGGTGGTGCCTCGACTGGCAAACGCCGATCGAGTCGGACAACGGCACGTACGAGGGCATCAAACTGTATTCAACATACCGCGTAGAAAAGTGGAAGCCGATCAATTATTTCCTGAACATCAGGGATGAGTTGAAGGAGCAATACCCGGAGGTAACTTGGCGGGAGTTCCAGATCGCAATATGGTCTCTGCGAGCCAATCCGCCCTTTGACCTGGAGACAATATCGGTCGAAGATCTGCCTGCGGTGGTCAAAAAAGATGGGCAGCCGAACTTTAGTTATGACCTCGTAAACCAGATACTTGCCCAGGTTGAGAGTGGCCATCAGAATTTTGAATATGAGGAGGGAGTACAGTTTGCCGTCATTGCGGAAACGCCGGTGGATGTACAGACGCTGTTCACTGTAGTGGAGTGAAGGAGGGGAGACGCAATTAATTTAAAAAGAATTGGATGGGAGTATGGGCTTTCCCCCTTGTGGCTGTGATGATTGAAGAGCGAGAACTGAAGTTCGAAGGGGGCGCAGGGGGATGACCAGTGAGGAATGAAAAATGAAGAATTAGAAATGATGAATTTCGAAGGGGAGATCGTATGAACGTGTTAAGCAATTGTTCCGATACCTGAAGAAGTTCTGTCTGACGAGGGAGCGAGCTACAAAATATACAACTTGGTCTTTCCCGGCCTTGAATGGGGCCCGGAAGCCGAAGCAGGCGGGTGTGGATGTTGCACCGGTGAGAACCTTGATAGCGAGCAACCGGCGTGACGGACCATCAACATCCACGCCTGCACAGGCGGCAGCGTTTGCCCCATTCACCGCCTTGATTGTTGAGTCCCTTTTGTATCAAGACGAGGGACACCTCTGTTGAGGAAAATAATATTCTCTGAGGGATTACCATATAGAATGCATCGATGTAACGTGAGGCTGTCCAAAAAGTCTCGACAGATAGTTGCATTCATTAATAATTTAGGTTTGTGGAAGAAATGGAAGATCAATCCTCCTGTCCTCCTTCTCCAAGGAGGAACTCAATGATGAAAAAACAGCTCTTCATATATGGAATGAGCGACCATAAAGTCCCTCTTGGAGAAGAGAGATTTAGGGAGATTGACCACGCCTTGATTATTTAAGTGGCGTTCCCCCTTATTGGACTTTTTGGACAGCCTCTACCAGCATTTTGCAGTGCAGTTATGGTACCGGGACTGGGTTTCAGGAGTACGGGATCCCGATCATGGTTGTAGTTGGAAATCATTACGCATTTTATCAGTTATAAAAGAGGTTGAAAAGATTTCATTCAGCCTGTTCAAGCGGAATATGATATACTGTGTGCAGGCATCAAGTTATATTATAAGATTCGATTTTTACCGAAATTTATAATATTATTTTGGCTTAGATTAATATGTTTTTACTAACTGGTTCGGGGATAGATGAACTACTTCAGGAATGTGCAAAAGCTGGCCGGAGGGGTGATATCGTTCATCCTCTGCTGCCTGTTTATGATTGCCATACCCTTGAGAGCCCAGGAAATATTTCCGGACAATCCAGTTGAGCCCTCCGATCGCTGGATCACCTATTCGAGTAACGACCTGTTCTTGATCAATGAGGAGCCGGCACCACGAGGTACGGTCGTCCAGGTGTTTGATCCGGATGGAGTGCTGTGTGGAATAATTGTAACGGAAGAGAGGGGGCGGTTCGGGCCGATGAGAGTCTACGGAGATGATCCCGGTACCGAAGTCGATGAGGGCGCGGAGCCGGGCGACCCGTTGACACTCAAGGTCAATGGAGTGGAGGCGGTTCCGGAAGAGCCTGAGAAACTGGTGTGGGCCGAACAGGAAGAGCGTATACTGCTGGATATCAGCATTACAGGTCCGACAGTTTCCGTCAGCCAGCCGGTTCTTGATTTAGGGACCGTCAGGGCGGGAACCACGATTGATCAGAATTTGACGATAGAGAATACCGGGCTGGAAGAGCTCCGCATCGACTCCATTACGGTTCTTCCGGGTGCGCTTAACCCGGCCTTCACATTTAACCCGGAAGAATCGCGGATTGGCGTCGACAATCAACTGGAGGTGCAAGCTTCGTTTAATTCCCGGGACATACAGGGTGATATTCGGGGCGTTTTGCTGGTATACTCAAATGCCCTGAACTGGATGCCAACACAACTTAACCGCCTGGAGAAATCTGCTCCTTACGACCTCGATTACGATATTACGGACATTCCTTATCTGGTTCCATTTTCTGCAACGGTCGAGTCGGGGGTCATTCCGTCGGATCAATGGATCAGTTTCTATAGTGAGGTCAATACGACACTGGATGGAGAGCCGGTACAGCCAGGGACGGTGATCAATGCCTACGACCAGAGTGGAACCATAGCGGGTTCGGATACGGTGGAGTATCCCGGCGGATATGGAATGAAGGTGTACCGGGACAATCCTGAAACCCGGGTGGATGAAGGTCTTGAAGAGGGGGAAGTTATTGAATTCAGGATTGACGGGTTACCGGCAACCCCGGTCAATGGCGTAACCCCGACATGGACTCTGGAAAACGAACATTCGTCGTTGCCGCTCCGGGCGACTTCAAACAATCCGCCGGAAGTGGTACAACCTGTTGAAGACCAGGAGATGGATGTCACGGATCAGGCGATTACCCTGAACCTGGAGAACTATTTTTTGGATCCTGAAGGAGGGCCCTTGACGTTCAGCGCCATGGCGGAAATTCCCTCTGTTGCCGCGGTGGAAGTCAGTGGCAGTACGCTCACAATTGAAGCGCAGTCGCCGGGCACAACAACAGTGGGAGTTTGGGCGGAAGATGACCAGGGGGGCACAACCCAACGGTCTTTTTCCGTGACCGTTACAGATTCGCCTCCGGCAGCGCCTGGAAATCTCTTTGGATACCAGTCGGCGGATACCCTCATTACGAGCTGGTCACCCAGTGAAGCCCCCGACCTGCAGGGCTACAAATTATATCGCTCCACCGAAAGCGGGTTTTCCGTCAATGAACAATCCCTGCTTACCGATACATTGACAACCTCCTCGTTTCATGATCTCGAGGTCGAGGGGGAACAGTTCTACTATTACCGGGTGGCGGCTTATGATACGGCGGGGAACCAGAGCGAATCTTCTGACGAAATCTCGGTCTACTTTGACAACACTCCGCCTTCGGCTCCCGGGAGCGTAACAGCCGAAAAGTTTGACCTGGGGGTCCGGATCGATTGGGAAGCCGTTGAGGCGGCAGATTTTGCGAGCTACCAACTGTATCGGGGCCGGGATGCTGAATTTTTACTGAATCAGCAAACTTTGCTCGCCGGGGGACTGAAATCCGCTCACTTTAGTGATACCCTGGGCGCAGTCCAGGGAAGGTTTTACTATAAAGTGACGAGTCTGGATACCACCGGGAATGAGAGTGAGGCTTCAGAATTGCTGGCTGTCGAATATGATAAAAATCCGCCGGAAGCGCCCCTCGGTCTGGAGGGAGAAATTACCGGAGATGGAATACTTTTGACCTGGCAACCCGTGAATACCGAAGACCATCATCACTATGAAGTTTTCAAGTTGCCTGAACCTGATTCCGGCTTGAACGATGCAGAGCATCTGACCAGTACGCAGGATACGACGGCTTCCTACTCTGTTGCGGGCTCTGCCGGCACGCATTACTATACGGTAACAGCCGTGGATACGGCGGGAAATGCAAGCACTCCGGCCGAAGTAGTGGATATCCAGTTTGACCAGGAGGCTCCACCGGTTACGCAGAACCTCAAAACGACGGTAACCGATACCGGTGTTGTACTGCAGTGGGACGAGGCTGTCAGCGACGATCTGGCTGAATACCGGGTATACAGGAGTGATACTGAGAGTATTGAGCAGACGGTCGACTTTTTACTGGCCGATGAAATTACAGATACGCTCTTTACGGATCGGCCGGGTGAGCGGGAGAGCTATCTGTATTACGCGGTCACCTCGGTGGATACGGTCGGTAATGAAAGTAACTTGTCGAGCATTCAGAGGGTCTATGTTGACAACATTCCCCCGCGTGCACCAGAGATTACCGACATCGAATGGGAAGAAACGGGGCTCCGGGTTGAGTGGTCTCCGGTTGAAAAAGGAGATCTCCATTCCTATGCGCTGTACCGGAATACAACGGCGGGAGAGTTCGAAAAATCACAGTTGCTGGAGGATTCCCTTTCCGCTACCACGTTTTTGGATGAGACGGTGACGGGAGGTACTACCTATTATTACAGCATAACGGCAACCGATACGCTTGGGAACGAAAGTCCCTGGTCAGAGGCGGCCAGTAAGTCATACATCAATGAGTGGAGCCATATATATGAGCCCGGCTGGCATCTGGTAAGTCGACCGATTGCGGTGGCAGACAGCGCTGTCGAAACGCTGTTCCCGGGCGTCGATCCTCAAACATTGTATGCCTATGACGGCAGCTATCGTCCTGATTCGGTGGTAGCCGTCGGGGCGGGATACTGGCTGCGTATCGATGAGCCAACCGAGGTGATGATGAAGGGACCGCCCGTTGAGCAAATTTCGGTTCCTCTGAAAACCGGCTGGAACTTGATTGGGGCCCCGGTGGACTCGGTACTGGATCTGGCGATGGTTCAGGATCCGGGAAATATTATCATTGACGGCACTTACCAGGGCTATGCCGGGGCCTACCAGGCGGTCGAGAAGCTGGTTCCGGGCCGGGGCTATTATGTCCGTGCCGCTGAACCGGGAACCATCGTAGTGGGGGCTGGCCGCAAGACAAAAGAGAGGGAAAAAGTCGATCGGGAAACGGTAGCGGTCTCCGAAGTAACCGACCGTTTTGACCGCCTTACTTTCGGCAGCGGAGAGGTAACGCAACATCTTTATATGGGAGGCTCGCTCAGCGGCGACTGGAGCAAGCGCAATTTTTCACTGCCCCCGGCTCCCCCGCAGCCTGTGCTGGATGTACGGTTTGACGGCGACTACCGCCTTGCGGAAAAGGATAGCGTACTTATAGAATTGAAGGCCGGGAAATATCCGGTATCTGTTGAGCTGAACCATAGTCAGCATGCGGGTACTTATGAGTTAAAGCTGTTCAGGAAGGGACAGCAAACGGAAACAAGAACGCTGGCTGCGGGTGATGTTCGCTACATCAACGACCCCGTAGATTATATTGCTCTTTTCCCATTATCCGATAATCAGCAGGCGGTGCCTGAGCAGGTAGAGCTGAAACCAAACTATCCCAATCCATTCAACCCGTCAACAACAATCCGGTACGCCATTCCCGAGGCGCTCAAGGTGACGCTGGAGGTGTACGACCTGCTGGGACAAAAAGTGGCGACGCTGGTGGACAAAGAGCAATCCGCGGGAAACTACCAGATCCCGTTCAATGCATCTGATCTCTCCAGCGGACTCTATTTTGTGCAGATACGGGCCGGTTCGTACCAGGAGGTCCAGAAAATAACACTGGTTAAATAACTGAATTTTGGAGTCGGCTAAACAACCATGCGAGTATTAGTCATTTATAGCATTCTTGCATTTATCATGACCCAGTGTCCGCTTGAGGAGCACCGGTTTACGGCATCGGTAAATCCTCCGGGAACTGGGACGGTAAGTACAGATACCGCCTACTATCGTGATATGGTCACCATCGAGGTTCAGGCTGTTCCAAATGAGGGGTGGGAGTTTGCCGGCTGGTCGGGGGATACGGCGTCTACCGAAAATCCGCTTATCTTTACCATTACAGAAGAGACCGACCTGGTGGCTAATTTTCAACGCCCGGAAGCTCCCGTGGCCGCTTTTACGGAAGAGCTGACAATATCGGACGGGAAGAACAGCAGTACCCTGTTTTTTGGAATGCAGGAAGAGTCGACCAGTGGCTTCGACCCTTCAGCTGATATCGAAGCGCCTCCCGCTCCACCCGGAGGCTCGTTTTACGCTTTCTTTCGAATTGAAGGGTATAACCTGCGGGGCGATATGCGCCCGGTTACCCGCGATGAAGTGGTATGGGAGCTTGCGATGGCCCCGGAAGAGGGAGAAGGGCCAGTCAGGTTAAGCTGGGATCTCAGTAGTACCCGGCATGTCGGTTCGTTGACCCTGGCAGATAGTTCCGGGTCGCCAGCTGTTGAAATTGATATGAAATCAGAAAACAGCTACGAGGTGGACGATTCCGTGAATCAATTATACCTGATCAGTAATTGAGGGGATTTGATATGGAGTGCCAAGAGGCACTGCAAACTGTTATTTTGCCAATATCGGCATCTTTGCGCATTCCAAATCCTCTTTTGTGGATTTTAAGCGGCGGCTTTGAATTCGATCACGGTGTTCTCGGACAAAACTCTTGGTTTTTCAAAAATTCATTCCATTCATTAGGACTTGTAAAAAATTAAGAAAGCCTTTCCCACCGCAGAGGTGTTCCTTTTTGTGTGAACAAGACACCCAAAATTCACCGGCAGAAATTAGTTATTGGTTATTAGTTATTAGTTAAGACCTATAAATAACTAATAACTAGTAACAAATAACCAAACCGCGCCTTCGCTGCGTTTGCCCGGGGCGGCTCAGAAATCGCCATGCCGGAGAGGATAAGACCATTTTCTACGCAAGCGCCCAAAGTCCAGAAAATCCCTGCTACAGGTGCCAGCAACGTCTCCCAACGTTGATAAGCAGGAGCCACAAAAGAAGTTCCAATAGAACAACATCTGGGATTTTATGGTGAATGTTGCAGGTTCGTTTTTTCTTCACTGAAAAAATGAACATCCCTGTTTGTCAATAATAACTTATTTAGTTCATCTAAGGCACCATATTGGCATAATCGAATC
>NZ_JBINJF010000063.1:0-7589 GCF_043951865.1 Halalkalibaculum sp. DA3122 | reverse complement strand
GCGCACGTACCGCCAGCAAAAATTGCACAACGGCTCATACAGGGCCAAAAACAGCTCCCGGAACGAGGACCGGTCCCCCTCACGAATGCGCCGTACCCATTCGCTTACTCGTTCATCGCAAACATCAGACATATCCCCTCAATCCCTGGTTTTACGATCGGCAATTTAGATTTCAGATTAAATTATTATAAAAATCACTATCCATGATAACCATAGTAGAAATAGTAGTATGCTCATAATTTAATGGCAATGATGAAGTACATTGTTTCAACATAAAATTTTGAATATGGTCCCAGAAATGGAGAGGAATGCACAGTATTTATGAGAGTTTATAATATTCAAGAAATATCCACGTCCGAAAATTCACCTTGAGTAAAAACTTTTAATTAATAGAACTAAGTTATTTCACCCGTTCCAATTCAGGACATGACGAGTCCACTGCACGGACTGCCTGACGGTCGTACATAAGTAAACTTCCGCAAATTTTAACCTTGCAACAGTAGCAGTAGTAACGTCTTCTTCCTGATACTTATGTCGGTACCGCGTGTTCCTCAAATTGATGTGAGTTAGACATAAGACCCGGATATTTCAATAAGTTGGCAAAAATACATAACTGCTATCACGGAAATCGTCCGCTCACATTCCGCAAAGGGATTTGGGCACCTTAAAGGAGAGAGTTCTCATTAATGCTTTTTAAACGGTTATCCGATGCTCACATAACATCTAAATATACCCCACACTTAAATGGGTACACTTGCTTTAAATTAAAAGTGATGCCTGAATTATATCGTGCCCAGCAAGTGGCATCTACAACTCAGGCATCATTAGAGATCCAAATCGTCCTTTTTTGAATGGTTACATCAGTAGCCGGGATTCTGAGTATATACTCCTTCTGACAGATTCAGCTGTTCTTGCGGAATAGGCCGGTATTCATCACGGCCCGATTGAAATTCAGCGACACTCAGCCACTGCCGTCGTTCTCTTTCTTTTTCGAAGTAATCGTTCATGACCTCTTCGGCGATGCCCCACCGTACAAGATCAAAGAAGCGCCGCCCTTCCATGGCCAGTTCCAGACGTCGTTCCCAGCGCAAAGCCTTTCGGGCATTCTGCTGGGTCCAATTTATATTTACCCCGTCCTGATACGTTTCAATGTTATAGTCCAGGGTCGGGCTTCCATCCGTAAATGTCAGCATTCCCGTACTGTTGGAAGCACGCTGCCTTATCTGGTTAATTATTGGTAAAGCTTCATCGTGTCGTCCAAGTTCTATAAGTATTTCAGCTTTCATCAACAGAACTTCATCGTAACGTACTACGGCCTGGTTTTTAGAATTATGCATCCAAAAAAGATCTACCAGACCCGGGCTGTCCGTTCTCACATTCTCTTTCAAGGAATGGAAATATCCATAGACATCAGGTTGTCGTGAACCGGCACTGTCAAAGAGAACCGGATTCTGTTGATTCTGATATTTCCAGGGAAGGCCGGGAATGGCTACCGTATGTCCTATTCGGGGATCAAACGTGTTATTGGAGAAATAGTTGTTATAGCTCCCTTGAGCTGATTCATCATTAAACGTATCGAACATCGGCAAACCATTTTGATCCACCTTGAATGCATTTACCATGTTAAAAGACGGTTTGTGGAAGTCGCAGCAACTAAAATAGGGAGACCACCAGGGAGTGGTAAGAGAATTTCCTTCATTCAGGTTACCATTCGGTGTCCCGTCATCTGTAGAAAATTGCAACTCCCACAACACTTCCGGCGATTGGTTATCCCACTCGTACATAAAATTATGGGCAAAATCTTCTGCCAGGCTATACTGGCCACTATTAATGATTTCATTAGCGTAGGTTAGAGCCTCTTCAAGCCTGCTGGTATTAATATTTGTCAGCTGGTGATTGTCATCCTGCGGATAGGCCATCCAAAGCAGGGTTTTTACGATAAAAGCATCTGCCGTGGCTTTGTTGACCCGCCCGTCATCCTCCTGTGTTTCCGGCAGATTTTCACTGGCATATTTGAAATCGTCCAAGATATGCTGCCAGATATACATATCGTTTTCCGCATCAGGTCGCCTGTTGGGGATCTCTTCTATCTCCTGCTGGGTCAACCCTTCTGGGACGTATGGTATCCAGCGATAACGAATTTTAAGCTTGTAATGAAGCCATGCCCTGATAAAATGCATCTCTGCCAGGCGGGTGGTCTTGACGGGAAATTCGCTTTCGTCAACCTCTTGAATTTTAGAGATCGCTTCATTCGCTCTTGCAATACCGTGATAGCCATTTTTCCAGACCCCGTTGTTGTTGCCAATACTGCTGGAAACCAGTGAAAACGTCTCCATTTGGTACCATGGCGTTTGATCATCCAGTCCCCCGCCTCCTTTATACGCATCATCAGAGCGGACACTTGCTATCCAGGGATTTAATGACATAAACTCAGCACAACACGGCGAAGCTTTCGGGGTGAAAGCGTAGGCAGCAGTTACCAGTCCCTCAAGAGATTCGGGCTCGCTTACCTGCTCCTCGGTTACCACACCCTTGGGCTCGACATCTAACATGTCTCCACAGCTTGTCAATACAATAGCTGACAATACTACAACAAAATATGTTTTGAAGTTTTTCATAGCTAAATACAATTGTCGAATTAAAATTTTTTAGAATGTCACATCTATACCAGCAGAAAAAATTTGGGGCCGCATATACGGGTTGGAGTACTCACCGGCTTTCGTTGCGTTTTCTGGATAAGGTCCGGTATAGGCGTCATCTCCCCACCACTTTTTGATGTTGATGATGTTTTGGGCACTAACAAAAAGGCGCAGGTCTTCAGCCCCAATTTTGGACCTGACATCAGATGGAATTGTAAAACCCAGCTCAATATTTCTGAGCTTTAGATAAGCTCCCGACTCCATAAAGTAGGTCGAAAGTCTTCGCTCGTCATTTGCGTTCGACAGTGAGAGGGCGGGGATATCTGAATCGGGATTCTGTGGAGACCAGGCATCGAGCACGCGAGTTGAATGGTTGAATCCCGCCTGGGTCCAGACATTCCAGAAGTCACTATAGGTTTTCCAGTCGTTGCGGACGGTGTTGCCGAGAACTCCCTGCCAGAACATCGTAAAGTCCCAATTTTTATAATTGCTGTCGAAATTGACCCCATATATTAAATCGGGATCGCTGTTCCCTATCCATTTTCGGTCATCATTCCAGGTTATTTCTCCATCCCCGTTCAGATCTTTATACCGGATTCTTCCGAGTCCCTTACCGGTTTGTGCCGCGTGGGCATCCACTTCTTCCTGGCTTTTAAAAATACCATCGGCAACAAAACCGTAATAGGAATTGAGCGGTCTCCCCTGGATGTCGTCGTCAATGCCATTACCGCCGTAGGCAAACCTGACAGAATTGGGCAAATTATCAATCGTATTTCTGTTGGAACTCAAATTCAGGCCAATGGAGTAGTCAAATTCCATACTGGGGCTGTTCATGTAATTAACCTGGAATTCAACTCCCCTGTTAATCATGTCGGCGGCATTTACCCATTGCCCGGCTCCTTCTCCGGCTGCACCGAGGAAAGGGGGATAGAATAACATTCCATCGGTATCTTTATCGTACAGATCAATTGACCCTGTTAACTTGCCTTCATAAAAACCAAAATCCACACCCAGGGTAAACTGCGTTGTCTCTTCCCATTGCAGATCTTCATTTCCAGTTTGAATTTTTCGATACCCTGATGCGAGTTGGCCCGTTTGATTCCCCTCTATTGCATATGCTGTTGAGTAGTAATCGGCATCATAGTAGTTGAAGCGGGCATTCGTAGGGATGTTTGAATTCCCATTTACTCCCCAGCTCGCCCGAATTTTGAGCTCCGATATAATGCTATTATCTCCAATAAGCTCTTCATTACTCAGTCGCCATCCCACACTCGCTGCCGGGAACAGTGCATATCTGCTGTTGGTACCAAAGACTGAGGCGCCATCATAACGCACTGTAGCTGAAAGCAGGTACCTGGAGTCAAAATTGTAGTTTACTTTTGAAAAGTATGAGACCATTGACAACTCATCTCCACTACCGTTTGCGCTTAAATTTCCAGTAGCTGTATTCAGAAAAGCGTAATCCCGGTTTTCGATCTCAATATCCTGCCGGTAGGCATTAAAATTCTGGGAACTGTTTTTAAATATCTCTATACCTCCCACCAGGCTGATATCATGATAATTGCTGAAGGTCGTATTGTAATTCACCGTGTTAGTCAGGGTCATATCCAAATTGTGGTAGTAATTATTGGAGACCCCATTCTGTGTATCCTGTTTACCTCCGCCCTCTTGCCAGGTATAATCTACGTGCCTGAAATAACCATCAGTATAGTCCATTCCGGCCTGTGTTTTAAACAGAAGATTTTCTACCGGAGAGAACTCAACAAATACACTCCCCACCAACTTTGACTGGTTGTTCTTGTTATCTTTGCCGATGGTCAATTCCCTGACCGGGTTGTTATAATCGTCCATACCGTAGTAATACGATGTTCCGCCCCATTCATCGGTATTGGTACGAACAGGAACAATGGGCGGCATAATAAGCATATTGCGAATGGAGCCGTTTACCCCGCTTCGAAACGCTTTGTGGGATAATGACACATTTTCTCCAATACGCAATACATTATCTATCAAATTAAAATCCGTGTTCAACCGAACAGTATAGCGGTCCAGCCCGCTATGCATGACGGTCCCCTCATTTTGGAAAAAGTCAGCAGAAAACATGGTCCTGGAATTTTCAGTTCCGGTTGAAACGGTAATTTGATGTTTTTGACGAAGGCCCGTTTGCAGTACCTCGTCAAACCAATCCGTATCTGCAGAAGGCATGGTCTGTTCCGGGTTTAGCCACTCCCGCGGTGTCACACTATTCAACTGGGCCAGGCCATCGCTGTTTGTGCTCCAGTCATAGGAGTAAAGCTGTGTTTGCTGATCCGGATCCAGTCCATCATTAATAGCTGCACGCCACAGTGCTTCTCCGTATTGTTGCGTATTAAGCATGTCTGGCCGGTTCATTATGCTGGATCCACCAATCGACCCGCGATAATTGATTTCGGTGTCTCCTCTTTGTCCTTTTTTGGTTTCTACGAGTATGACACCGCTCGCCGCTCTTGAACCATAAATACTCGCCGAAGCTGCATCTTTTAAGACCTGAATTGAAGCTATATTTCCGGAATTCAGATCATTCAGATTAAGCTGGGTAGGCATCCCGTCTACCACAATCAGCGGGGGATTGGCATTTACCGATGTTATACCTCGTATTTGAATCTCCGCATTGCCAACCGGATCTCCGTCCGTTGTTATTTGCATACCGGGAACTTTTCCCTGTAATGCTTTCGATACATTGGAGTATTGATTGCCTTCTACCTCATCTGACTCAATTACCGATATTGAACCTGTCAGATCGGCTTTTTGCTGTTGCATGTATCCTGTTACAATTAGCTCTTCACCTGCTACAGCCTGTGGTTGCATTACGACTTTAAGCTGAGTCTGCCCATTAATCGGCATTTCCAGGGTCTGGTAGCCGATAAAAGAAAACATAAGTGTGTCCTGAAGGGAAGGAACATTTAACTCAAACCTGCCTTCCGCATCAGTAGAAGTACCGGTACTTGTTCCTTTCAGGATGATGTTAACCCCCGGAAGCGATTCATTCGTACTGGCATCAACAACTTGACCTGACACTGTCTCAAGCACCCCTTTTTTCTGTGGATCCGTCTTTGGGTTCCTGTTCATTATTACCAAATGCTTATTGGGAGAAACTGCAAACCGCAGCCCGGTACCCTCCAGTATCTTCCATAATGCGTGATTAACTGTAACCTGATTGACCTGCAGATTTATTTCTTCTTGTACAGGCACAAGCTGGGTGCTATATGAAAGCTTTAGCTCAGCTTCAGACGATACTTTTTTTAAGGCCTGCTCCAGTGTCACTCCTTTTAAATCAAGACTTATAATCTTGTTAAGTAGTGATGAGGCCTGTATTTCTTCCGTTAGCTGTATATCACCATATTTTTTATCTGCACTAGCCATCTGGTCATCACCTTTCTGGGCAAAGGCCGGAATCACTAACAGCATCACCGTCAAACATATCGGTATAATCCTTTCCAGAATTTTCACCAAGTTGTTGTATCTATCCCAATTCATCATTAATCCTCTGTTTAGTTAAAATTACTACTGGCTCCTTTTGCTATCTCCCTTTCAATCATCCCCTATTGTCGTCCCCTGTCCCGTCCCCGCGCCCCCGTGAGGGCCGTAGGAGTCAGCAGGGGATCTCAGGGGGAACTTCAATTACCGGTGGACTCACTGTCAGAATCGTACCGACTCCGGTCCCGAAAAGTGACAGCCCGTCGTTCCCGTGTGTAGCTCATGTCGGTAGAAAGGGCCACAATACTGAGCACCTCCGTCATCGGTTCCCCGCTAAAACTCGCCGTCAGGCGGCGTTGTCCCAGCGTGGAATCGGCCAGGGTTATTTGTATGTCATACCAGCGCTCCAGCTGCCTACGCACCTCCCAAAATGGGGTGTCCTCGAACACCAGCCGTCCTTCGGTCCATCCCAGGTACGGCTGCAGGTTCGCCTGCTCGGAGACCCTGGTCTCTCCCCCTGCCGGCAGCACGCCCACCTGGTTGCGGGTCAGCTGCCGTGCTCCGATACCTCCCGAAGGACGGCCCAGCTCCACCTTGCCCTCGGTCACTACCACCTGTACCCGGGCATCTTCCGGATACGCGCGAACCCCGAACTTTGTCCCCAGTACCTTGGTGTAGGTCCCCTGGGTGTGCACCAAAAACGGCTGATCCGGGTTCGGTTCCACTTCAAAATAGGCCTCTCCCTGCAGACGCACCTGGCGGCCGGACTGCAGGTAGTCGCCGGGAATCTGCAGACGACTGTCTGCATTCAACTGGACCCGTGTACCGTCGCCCAACCGAACCGTGGTCCGCTGGCCCCGTTCGGTCACAATTTCTTGGCTGGTCGCCACCGGTCCCGGACGAGACTGCTCCCCGGTCGGAACCTGTTGGAAAAACAGGAACGCCACCAAGATCACCGCCGCCGCTGACAACCCGTACGCGATCATCCGGGCATAATCCCTGCCCCGGCTGGGTCGCTGCCGGGCAGCAACCGGCACCATCCGGGTCTCGAACTCCTCCCAGGCCGCCCGTGCATCCACCTGCGTTTCCGGGGCCGGCTCCACCGACCAGATCCGCTCCAGCGAATTCATAAACTCTCGGTTGCGGGGGTCCGACTCCAGCCAAGACTCCACCTGCTGACGCTGTTCGGGGGTACATTCCCCTGTTAAGTATCTGTGCAGCAAATTCCAATTCATCGTATTATCTCTACATTTTCTTTGTCGCTTCTACTAATTAGTACAACTACAAAAACATCCACCCTGTAAAAAAATCATTTACTAACAATCCGGACTACATTAAATGGATGTTGCCAAGCTTTACTACAGGCTAGCCTGATTTTGAAACAGGTGAATATGCACTGAGGGCTTCCCGCAGGAGTTTGAGGGCCCGGCTCATCTGCGATTCGACCGTCTTCGGGGAGATATCCAGCAGCCCGGCAATCTCGCGGTAGGTCAA
>NZ_JBINJF010000062.1:0-7842 GCF_043951865.1 Halalkalibaculum sp. DA3122 | reverse complement strand
CTGCCAGTTAATAGTCTTCAAGATACGCTTGTGTTTTCGTTCATTGGTTATCAAACACGGGAAGTTCCAATCAATGGGAGAACACAAATTGACGCAGTATTAACATCCCAGGCAGTAGTTGGGGAAGATGTGGTTGTTGTTGGTTACGGCACACAAAGGCGAAGAGACGTTACTGGCTCAGTTGGTTCTATTTCTACAGAAGATATTGAGTCTACATCAGTAACTGGAGTTGACCAGGCAATTACTGGTAAAGTAGCTGGAGTACAGGTGCAGAATGTGAGTGGGACTCCAGGAGGTGGGCCTTCCATTCGTATTAGGGGTATCGGATCTATTGGAGCAGGTAATGATCCGCTTTTTGTAGTAGATGGATTCCCAATACCCAATTCTCCAAATACGAAATCCAACCCTCTTAACAGTATTTCACCGAGTCAAATAGAATCTATTGAAGTATTAAAAGATGCTTCTGCTACAGCTATTTACGGTTCTAGGGGAGCAAATGGGGTTGTCTTAATAACTACCAAAGAAGGGACTCCACAAACACAAATACAGGTGAATAGCTCTATTGGAATTCAAAGTGTAAGGGAGAGAGGTATGGTCGAAGTTATGAATGCTCGTCAATGGGCCCAATTCATGAAAGAGAGAATGCAAGATAATATTCGCTTCAACCAAGGAAGAGAACCTACAGAGCAGGATATACCGGAAATGTATAGGAATCCTGAGCAATATGGTGAAGGAACCGATTGGCAAGATCAAATTTTTGAAAATGCCATTATGCATGAACAAAATTTCAGCATAAGTACTGGTAATGAAACAATAAGAGCAATGGTGTCTGCAAACTTTATGGATCAAAGAGGAACAGTTCTTGAGACAGGGTATAGACGATACAACTTGAGAGCCAATATTGACGCCAACCTGAGTGAAAATATTAGTGTAGGTTTGAGAATTGCTCCCTCTTTAGAGAATCAAAAATTAGCACCAGAAGTAGATGAGCCGGGTAGATTCAGTGCAATTGCCAGTTCTTTTCTTGTAAATCCAATTGCCTCGGTCAGAAAATCCGACGGTACATTAACATCTATGATAACGGGAGCTGGGATGTTACCGTTTGTAAATCCAGTATTAAAATTAAAGGAAGTGGATGAAGAACTTAGCAGAAAAAGATCGATAGTTAATACATATGCAGAATATGAAGTCTATAGTGGAATAACACTTAGATCAACATTTAACGTTGACTGGAATAATGCCAAAACAGAATTTTTTAAACCTACAACTGTTGGTGTTGGTTTTAGATCTCCACCCACTGCTGCTAACGCCAGATTTACCGATCAAGAGACTTTAAACTGGCTTAATGAGAATACAATACGCTATGAGTCAGTTTACGGAGATCATAATATTAGAGCATTAGCAGGGCTCTCTATTCAGCAAGAAACAATAGAGGTCGGAAATTTTAGTGCTACTAATTTTCCTGACAATGAAATTAGAACCTTTAATGCTGCACCTACCATTGGTGGTAATACTAATATTGGCGAATGGAGTTTAGTTTCGGTATTAGGTAGAATTAATTATGATTTTAAAGATAAATATTTAATAACAGCTACAATCAGAAGAGATGGCTCCTCGAGATTTGGAGCCGATAACCGATGGGGTAGTTTCCCTTCGTTCTCTGTCGGTTGGAGAATTTCTGAAGAAAAATTTATGAGAGAAGTTAACTTATTCAATAATCTATTAATAAGAGGGGGATATGGGTTATCAGGTAATTTTAATATTGGTAATTATTCTCATTTAGGAACGGTAAGCACAGCTAATTATACATTGAATAGCCAAGAAGTTTCTGGTAGAACTGTCACTAACCTCGGAAATCCAAATTTGGGTTGGGAAGAAGTGCAACAGGTAAATCTCGGTTTGAATATGAGCATGCTTGAAGACAGGTTAAATTTCACCTTGGATGCATATGAAAAAATAACTAGTAATATGCTCCTAAATATTGAAACTCCATTTACTTCTGGATTTAATGAGGCTGTTGTTAATCGAGGAGAGGTCACCAATCAAGGCATAGAGTTCGAAGTTAATTCGACAATAGTAAGAAATTCTATCGTTAACTGGGATTTGAGTTTTAATATTGCTCACAACTCAAACGAAGTAACAAAACTAGATAGTCCAATACTTGCTCCCGTAAGTCAAGGACAACATATAACGGAAGAGGGCTATCCTATTGGCCAATTTTATGGATTCGAGGTTGAAGGTATATATAACACGATGGAAGAGATCCAAAATCATATACCCAATGGCGATGCTATACCTGGGCAGTGGAGATATAAAGATGTTAATGGCGACGGAAGAACAGATCCATTTACCGATTTTGTAAGAATAGGTAATGCATTTCCTGATTTTACGTGGGGTTTAAATAGTTCATTAAATTATAAGAATTTTGATTTTAGTGTTTCAGTAACGGGTTCTCAAGGTGGGGAAACTTTGAGAACAGATCGTGAAGATCACTGGAATTTGATGGGAATATTTAATGTAACCGCAGAAGCCCAAAATAGGTGGAGGTCACCGGAGAACCCTGGTGATGGAATTCACGCCAGAGCAATTTCATACAATAATATTGTACATAGATACAACAAAAGTGTCTGGGTCGAGGACAATTCTCACATATGGATTAGAAATATAACGCTTGGACACACATTTAGTAGTAATCAAATCGGGTTTCTTAATTCAATGGGTGCTAATGAACTAAGAGCATACTTGAATGTACACAATCTCTGGATATCTAATACTGATATACAGAATCCAGAAGAATCCGTACTGGCGAATGATCCACTCCAACCTGGTCAAACTCGAAATGGAAATTATCCTATTGCCAGAATGTTCAAATTCGGAATTAATATTAACTTTTGAATTTATTTACCCTCATGATTACCACTAAAAGTAAACTCTATTTTTTCGTCCTATTCTTCGTAATAATATCAATAAGCTTTTTCGCAGTAAGCTGTGATGATTTTTTGAGTTCACAACCTGCTAACTTTATCAGTTCGACAGAGTTTTTTGAGAATGAGGAACAAGTTGATCAAACTGTTATTGCAGCCTATGCAAAATTGCAAGATATGTATAATAATCAATGGAAATTTTCAGAAGTACGCTCTGACAATACAATAAATCAGTATAACTCATCTAATTTTGGACACCATCCTACATGGTTAATAGATGAATTCGTAATGAGTCCCTCTAATCAAAACTTAGCACCTTATTGGCAGGATGTTTATCAAGGTATACAAAGGGCCAATTTGGTTATAAATAACATAGAACAGGTTGAGTTCAGCAGTGGTGATCTGAAAAATCAACTTATGGGTGAGGCCAAGTTTCTACGGTCATTGTACTATTTTAGTTTGGTAAGACTCTTCGGGGGTGTACCCCTAGTCCTTGATCAAGTTCGGTCACCTGACCAGGCTTTTTCAACGCTGGAAGAAAGAGCTAGTACTGAACAGGTTTATAATCAAATTATTACCGATGCCAGTGATGCCGCGGAATTACTACCAGAATCCTACTCAAATGAAAATAAGGGAAGAGCTACAGAGGGAGCAGCAAGAACTTTACTGGCTGATGTATACATGACAAGGCAAAACTTTTCTTCAGCCGCTGAAGAGTTAGAAATAATTATGAATTTAGGGTATGGATTGCTTCCAGATTATTCTGATATATATGACCCTGCTAATAAAAATAATCAAGAGTCAATTTTTGCTGTTAATTATGCAGAGTTGGAAACTAATGTAGGTTTAGGCAATAGCTTTATTTATTCATTTGCTCCTCACAATTCTGGGTCAGAAATCACAGGTGATAATGCAGGCACACCGGCTGGTTTAAATATACCTACTCGAGACATGTTAGAGGCCTACGAATCCGGAGATGAAAGAAAGGAAGCATCCATTGGATTTTATGTTGACCCTGGTAATGGTCAACACGGTATTGCAATTGGGGATACATTGCTCTATGTAAAAAAGGTTGATCATCCACACTCTGTGCGCGGAGCTACGAATGGAAATTGGCCAGTCTACAGATATGCTCATGTCCTACTTATGATGGCTGAGACAATAAATGAAGTTGACGGGCCTATCAGCGAAGCGTATGGTTATATAAATCAGGTTCGTCAAAGAGCTGGACTCGATCCGTTGGCTACAGGTCTTTCTCAGTCAGAATTCAGAGAAGCAATTTATCAAGAGCAAAGGGTAGAACTTGCATTCGAAAATCATCGGTGGTTCAATTTATTAAGGACAGGAAGAGCTATAGAGACAATGATGCAACATGGCGAAGAGGTCAAAGATTTACAGCCACATTTTACTAGTCAACCTGTTTATATAATAGAGGACTTTAAGCTCATATATCCCATACCGGAAAGAGAGATCAATTTAAATCCTCATATTCAGCAGAATCCAGGTTGGTAAATAAAATTAAATTAATCAATTTAAACCATTCTTTTAAATGACTGGAATTAAAATATATTCTATAGGACTACTGTGTGGATGGTTCTGGGTTTTTAGCTCAGGCTTGCTAATAGGTAATACCTACGCTAAAGATTCTGAGTTAGATCAAAAACCTCCTAATATTGTAATAATACTTGCAGATGATATGGGATTCTCTGATTTAGGATCTTATGGTGGTGAAATTAAAACTCCAAATATTGACAAATTGGCAAACAATGGTTTACGGTTTACTCAATTCTACAATACATCCCGTTGTTGGCCAACAAGAACTAGCATGTTAACGGGCTATTATTATCAGCAGGTAAGAGATTCTGACGGTAATGGTCCTTCGTGGGCAAAGCTGCTACCCCATTATTTAGATCGTGCAGGTTACCGAAGCTATCATTCAGGTAAATGGCATATACGAACTGCTTCAAAGCCTGTTGCAGATGGAGGTTTCGATCATTCCCATTGGCTACGCGATCATAATCGATATTTTTATCCTGAAACCCATTATAGGGACGATGATCTCCAGCCTCCTATTGAACCCAATAGCGACTATTATACTACTACAGACTATACTGATTATGCTATTGAATTTCTTCAAGATCACGAAGCTAATTATAAGAATAATCCTTTTTTCCTTTATTTAGCTTATACAGCTCCTCATTTTCCGCTCCAAGCACCACAGGAAGATATAAAACAATATGAGGGTCAATACATGGTAGGGTGGGATTCCATTCGAACAGAGCGATGGAAACGCCTTAAAAAAATGGGAATTTCAGATAATCCATTACCACAACTAGAGCCAGATGTAACGCCGTATTATTTGAATACAGGAATATTCAATGCACTTGGGCCTGGAGAAATAGAGCATGCTGTTCCGTGGAAAAATCTTACAGAACAACAAAAAAGGTTTCAGGCCAAAAAAATGTCCATACATGCGGCAATGATAAGTCGCATGGATCATGAAGTTGGCCGTCTAGTTGGTAAACTTAAGTCAATGGGCGAACTAGAAAATACAATAATATTCTTTTTGTCTGACAATGGAGCAGATGCAACAATTATGATCCGTGGCGAAGGCCATGATCGTGAAGCAGCTATGGGTTCAGGAGAGACTTTTCTTTGCTTGGGACCTGGGTGGTCTAGTTCCTCAAATACTCCATTTAGAAGACATAAAATGTGGGTTCATGAGGGTGGTATTGCTACACCACTAATTGTTCATTGGCCGGATGGAATTAAATCTAAAGGTGAGCTGCACAATACTCCTGGCCATGTAATTGATTTAGTACCGACCATTCTTGACTTAGCAGGAATAGAAAATACGAATTTTGAATCATCTAAATCTCAGAAACCGAAATTACCTGGTAAAAGTCTCATTCCTGTTTTTGAAAATGCACAAACTATAAATCGAGACAATATTTTCTTCAATCATGCCAATCATAGAGCCGTTCGAGTGGATAACTGGAAACTGCTCTCTGCACCTGGCAACCAGTGGGAACTATATAATTTAGCCATTGATCGTGGTGAAACGTACAACATTGCAAAATTAAAACCATCACTTGTTGATAGTATGGCTACTCTCTGGAATAAATTACAAGAAAAGTTTAGAAAACAGGCTAAACAACCTTGACTTAATATCTATGTTAAACGATTAAATAGAGTAACTTCTGAAATGTTTAATGTTGAAGAACATCAACTGCTTTTCCCAATACCGGCCAAAGAAGTTAGGACCACCAGATTGGTTTTGTCAGCCGGCTGCGGTCCAATGCAGCCCTGGAGCTGCTGCAGGACTTCCCGGTCAGCAAAGCTGAACGGGTCGGGGGGGCGTGCTGTCCGACCAGCGGGTCATGCTGGGACACACCACCCACACCAACGTAACCCGGTTTGAGGCCCATCTGGTGAGCTTCTATGATAGCCAGTCCGGCCGTTCCTTCCGTTTTGTGACGAACCTGTTCTCACTGATGGCTACCCAAATAGCGGGCATCTATCGCCAGCGGTGGCATATCGAGAGGGTCTTTAAACGCATTAAAGGGGCTTGGCCGCTTCGGTACTTTTTGGGCGACTCCCCCAATGCGATTAAAATACAGGTCTGGTGTGCGCTGATCGCCGACCTGCTGATACAGGTGCTGCAGCGCTCGCACCGCCGTCGGTGGTCTTATGCCAATCTGCGGGCGATGATTCGCCTGCATTGTTTTAGTTAGTCGACCCTTAAGAACCTTTCTAAGTTAATATGAATCAATGGTTTAGAGGTTTAAAAGGGGAATATTTTGTATCTTGTTTTGCAAGGAAACAGTTCAAAACAGCCCAAAACCTTGCAATTTATGACAGGTACTTCTCCCGTTGCAGGCCAACGTGATGCCTTTCGCCCCTTACTTAAGAACTTCATCGATCCGGATCAAGACTTAGCTGTGCTGGCCGACCGTATGGATTGGTCTTGGTTTGAAGATGGCCTTTGCCGCCCATTACAGCCACACCGGGCAACCGGCCATGCCCATTCCGCTTTATGGTCGGGTGTCTGCTGCTCAAACGCATCTACGACTACAGGGATGATACCCTGGCGGAGGCTTGGGTGATGAATACCTACATGCAATATTTTGCGGGGAGGTCTATTTCCAGCACACCTTTCCCAGCGATCCCAGCGATTTTGTTCACTTTCGAGGCCGTATTGGCCAGGAAGGGGTCGCCAAGATTTTCGCCTACTCGGTAGCCATTCACGAGCTGGACGGACGGGTCAAACAGGCCTTGGGCGTTAAGATTACCACCCCGGACAACCCCAAAGCCTCCGACAGTGAGGCCAAGAGGCGGCGGATGCGCCGCCGGTTTCGCCGCCGGGCGGGCATCAAAGCGATTATCGGACATCTTAAAACGGACCATCGTATGGGACAGAACTATCTGCACGGGAACACATCGTTTCAGATCAATGCCTATCTGGCCGCGGCCGGGTGGAGCTTGAAGAAATGGATGGAGCAGTGGGTTCGAGAGAGGGCCAAATCCTTGCGTTTGCTTTGCATGTATCTGATCCGTATTAATCCATATCAACCAATTTAGAGTTCTTAAGGATCGACTAGTTATGTCCAGCTGGGGACGTTCCTGGCCGATCCGACCAAAGCCCTTTTGCAGCAAAACGGCAACAAAGCTACGGGGTATCTTTATTTCCAACATTAGAAAACAAGGGGGGCTCGTAAACAGATCAGTCAACAAAAACGAGGTGGAGACACTCTGAAGGTTGTTTCTATTAGTCTTCGTAAAGTTTACCGGACAACAGTGATTCTTACTCCTTCATTCATTATTGGCTATTTCGGAGATCATTGTGCCACCCATTTCGGCCATGTTGTGCCATCCGTTTCGGAGGTCATTGTGCCAGTTTAGGTAGGTGATCGCCGGA
>NZ_JBINJF010000061.1:0-8303 GCF_043951865.1 Halalkalibaculum sp. DA3122 | reverse complement strand
TAGTAGAGGGCATCGCGCCACTGGTCATCTTCGTTCTGGACCAGCGGAAGCAGCGATTGGCCCTGCATCCCGGCCGGTACCTCAACGCCGGCCAGCTCCAGCAGCGTGGGGGCCCAGTCAATGTTTTGGACCAGCTCGTCTGATTCCCAACCCTCTTTTTGCAAGCAAGCCAACAACATAAACCACCCTGTATTAAATAATTACAAAACAAAAGCATTTACTTTTATTACATAAGATTTGCTTTTGAAATTGTAACTATTAGGACACCGAATAACTTTTCAAATATTGACCTCCTCTACCTCTATATTGATTTACAGTTGCATTAGAAGTGACTTCTGTTAATTTATATTCACAGATTGATGCAAAATCCCCCGCCAATATCATTAATGAGCAAAATAATGGTAGATTATGGATCCGATATTCAAAAAAAATGTTGACGCCCATCACTCTTTCAAACTCAAAAATACGGTTGGGCGATCTTTTGACGGGCTTTGGCATTTCCACAAGGAGTATGAGCTTATCTACATCTGGGAAGGCCGCGGAGAAAAAATAATCGGAGATGACGTGTCAGACCTGCAGAAGGGAGACCTGCTGTTCCTTGGTTCCGAGCTGCCGCACCTGTTCAGCTGCGACCAGGATTTCCCGATGAAAGATCGCGCGGGTTCGCTGGTTATCCATCTGAACAACGATTTTTTTACGGATGGATTCCTGGCCTGTCCCGAATTTACCGCGGTTCATCAACTGTTTCAGAAATCAGAATCCGGTCTCGAGTTCCGGGGAGATACAGAGATCATTGCAGAGCGAATTCAGGCGATGTTTGAACTGAACCGGACCGACTGCCTGCTGGAGATTCTCTCTGTGCTTAATGAACTGGCCACCCGGTTTGATTCCCGCACGCTGGCCAGCGCGGGATATACTTCTACATTCAGCAAAAAGGATTACCAGAGAATAAATAAAGCCTGCAAATACGTGATGGAGCACTACCAGGAAGATATATCGCTGGATGATGTGATCGATATTATCGGGCTCACAAAAGCCGCCTTTTGCCGTCATTTCAAGAAGGTGACCGGCAAAACGTTTTTCTCCTACATCAAGGAATACCGGATTGGCCAGGCCTGCAGGCTGCTGATGGAAACAGATCTCAACATAACTGAGATAAGCTATAAATGTGGCTTTAACACGATCTCCAACTTCAACAAACAGTTCAAAACCATCATGGACACCAACCCCTCCACCTACCGGGAGCGCTTTACCACCCCGCAAAAGATGCCCTGAATTCTTCATCCGGCACCGGGCGGCAAAAAACGTTCATCTCTACCTGCCACCCACAATTGCAGGAGACGACACAGGCAAACAACCGAACAATCAGGGAATTTCTTTCTCTGAACTTGAATTTCCCAGTATATGCTGGCGGGCTTTAAACGAGGTCTTTGTTTTTGTCAAACCGCTGTTTTGCCCAATGTCTGTATTTTCGCGAATTAATAGTAAAAACTTTTTGAGGATCTCCTAATTACCGGCATTTTTAGGTATTTTCCGCGTCTTCACTCAAGAAAATGGAGTACTGCGCGTTATTTTGTAAAATGGCAGGATCAGCCTAATTTTGGTGTCATCAAACAGCAACACCCATGAAGTTCACATTTAACAAATTACAGGTGGATGTTCTCCGGCGGCACGTAGGACCGTTTGTGTTCTGCTTTCTGACCGTTATGTTCCTGCTGCTCATGCAGTTTCTGATCCTGCATATTGACAAGCTGGTGGGAAAAGGGCTTCCGCTGGGGATCATCATTGAGCTCATTTTGACCAACCTGGCGTATATGGTGGTACTGGCCGCACCCATGGCAGTGCTCGTGGCTTCTCTTATGGCATTTGGCAAGTTTTCTGAACTTAACGAGTTAACGGCTATGCGCGCGGCGGGAGTAAACCCGTTCAATATTATAAAGCCGGTTCTCATCTCATCGTTTTTCCTGTGTGTCTTTCTGGTATGGTTTTCGAACTATGTACTGCCGGATGCCAATCAGCGTGCGCGCTCTCTCTTTATCGATATCCGTACGAAAAAGCCCGGTTTTGACCTAAAACCGAACGAGTTCTATGAGGGGATCGAGGGCTATATTTTTTTGGTAAAGGATATTAACAATGAAACCGACTCCCTCTACAACGTCACACTCCTCCAGTCTCCCGATTCCGATAAAAACCGGGAAGAGGCGATCATCAAAGCCGACCGGGGTATCCTTCAGAGCAGTGATGACGGCCAGCTTATGACGCTCTACCTGTATGACGGCTCAACGCTCCGCTATCTTAAGCAGAATAATTCCTATGAGACGGTCATCGAGGAGAACCATTTTGACCGGTATCGAATCAGTTTTGACCTGTCAGACTTTGCCTTCTCGCGCTCCAACCCGGATCAGCGTACGCGCAACGACCGCACGATGAGCTCGCAGGCGATGCTTGCCGTCGTGGACACCCTTGAAAGAGAGCGCGCCACGCAGATCGAACAGTCGTTTTCAAATGAGAACACATTCCTGATGCCTGCCGATACCAATGAAGGGCGCAGCAATACGTACCAGCTGGAGCTGAGTTCCACGCGCGCGGGTGTTGCAGACAGCGTCCCGAAGGTGACAAGCGAATACCTGGCCGTCAACCTGATGAGCAACCGGAGAACCCAGGTGGGACTCGGTGAAATGGCCATTTCAGAACTGAGGAAATACAAGTCGAACCTGGAGAATCTTGAAACCAACGTGAGCTGGAGGGAATCGCGCATCGCCCGCTACCTGGTGGAGGTGCACAAGAAGTTCTCAATTCCCGTAGCATGTATCATTTTTGTGCTCATCGGTGCTCCCATCGGGATGCTGGCCAAAAAAGGGAATATCGGTTATGCCGCACTCTTCGGCACCGGCTTCCTGACTTTTTACTGGATTTCACTGATCCAGGGCGAAAAGCTCGCTGATCGGCTTTTTATTACCCCATTTTGGGCGATGTGGTTCTCAAATATTGTGCTGGGTATAGCAGGCATATATATGGTTATCCGGCTCTGTACCTCTTTTAAGTTGTCAAACCTGTGGAAGAAGAGTGATTAAAAAAATTGACCGCTACATATTCCTGAGGCTCCTTGCAATCACGGTTTTTGTGCTGGGAGTGCTGATTTTCATCTTTATCGTGATCGATTTTTCGGAAAACAGCGATGATTTTACCGACAAGGGAGCCACCTTTGCCGAAATATTCGGCCAGTACTACCTGAATTACATTCCCGAAATGACGCGCCTGGTAATTCCGGTGGCCGTCTTCGTCGCCTGCCTGTACCTCACCGGACAGATGGCCGATCGCCTGGAGATTGTAGCCCTGAAGGCCGCCGGCATCAGCCTGTACCGTCTCATCATCCCCTACCTGGTATTTGGCTTTTTGATGGCCGGTATCATCAGCTACCTGGACGGGTTTATCATTCCCGACTCCAACGCAGAGCGTATTGAGTTTGAAAAGAAATATCTTCCCGCCAGCAGCCAAAAAGTGGACAATGACCGGATCTACCGGCAGGATAGTGACAATAATATCTACAGGTTCCAGTATTACAGCCCCAAAGACACCCTGGCCCGGAGGATCGAGGCTATAAAATTCCGGGGAGACAGCATCAGCGAAAGCCTGGATATCGCCCGGATGGAATGGATCCCCAAAACCCAGCAGTGGAGGATGCTGAATATTAAACGGCGAACTTTTATGCCGGAGGGGTATGTGGATGAACAGTTGGACACGCTGGTGGTCTCCCTGACAATCTACCCGCAGGATCTGGCCCGGACGACCTCCGATATCTACCAGTTAACCTACCCGGAGGCACAAGATTATATCGCGTCTCTTGAACGCAGCGGCGCAACAGGAATCAGCCTTCCCAAAATTCAGTTTTACGGGCGCCTGACCTATCCGATTTCGATCCTTGTGGTCTCTATTATCGGGTTTTCGATCGCTTCCGTCCGGCGCAAGGGAGGCAAGGGATTTTATATTGCGGCCGGCCTGGCCATCAGCTTTCTGTATCTGGCCTTTATGAAAGTGATCGAACCTTTTGGAAAAGAGGGGGCAATTGAACCCATCGTCGCCGCCCTTACCCCCCACGTGTTCTTCTTTATCGTGGGCCTGGGCCTTCTTTTCTCCGCCCGGAAGTAATCCTTTACCGGGACTCCTCCCCGTTTTCCCGCATCCACTGCAGGAACAGTGGATAACATAGATGACAAATTCCGGTGATAAGCTTTATAAAATGAATTCTGTTGTCCTCCCCGGGCTTTTTACTCCCGTTTGTTGCGCATCGGGGGTATCTCTTTTGAAAACCACACCCCGGTCATCCGGTCCGTATGATCATCCCGTACGCGGTAGTAGGGTGGGAAATCACCGGTCTGTTGACTCCAGTCATCCAGCACCTGTGCCAGCTCCCGCGCCTTCTGCCAGTACGCTGAATCCGCCGCCACATTATGCACCTCCCAGGGATCCTGCTGCAGGTCATAAAGTTCAATACGGGGCCTTGGCACCTGGAAAAGGCGGGATTGCGCATGATTCAGTGATCCTTCTTTCTTTAACCGGATCAAATCCCGAAATGAAGGACTCCCGCCGATATCAGCCGGCGTGCCGTGGGGCAGCTCGATATAGGCGTTTTTCACCAGCTTGTAACGTTCCGTGCGCAAGCTGCGGATATGCTCATCACTGTCGTGCCAGTTGCGTTCGCTGAATACGTACTCCCGCCCCGGGCGTGTCTGATCGAACAAAACCGGCAACACGGTTTCTCCCTGCATCTGGTCCGGCACCGGGTGGCCAACCAGGTCTAACAGCGTCGGGGCCAGGTCAATGACGCTGGCAAGGCCTTCAAACCTGCTGCCGGCTTCAATCTCGTCCGGCCAGTTAAAAATGAGGGGCGTTCGAATCCCCGCATCATAAACCGTTCCCTTGGCGCGGGGAAACGGGGCCCCGTTGTCGCTCAGAAAAACAACCAGCGTATTGTCCCGCTCACCGCGTCGTTCCAGCTCCTCGATAAAGCGTCCGATCTGCGCGTCCATCCGACTGATTTCATCATAGTAGCGTGCAAGATCTGCGCGGGTCCCCGGCCTGTCTGCGAGCTGCGGAGGCACTTTAACCTCGTCGGGATCGTGAACGCGCGGGGCATCTCCGTACGGGCGGTGCGGATCAGAAAATCCCACCCACAGAAAAAACGGTTGCTGTCCCGCCTCGTCCAAAAAGGAGGGAAAGCTCTCCGAAAGATGTTCGCTGTACCAGTTGAATTGGGCATCGGCATGGGGACCGTAATGTGTTTTCCGCATGTGCCCGCTGAAATATCCTTTCTCAGACAGATACCCCGGCACGATGCGCGTTCCCTCAGGAAGAGGCATGTGCAGATCCTCCGCTCCCGTGGCATGGGGATACAAGCCCGTCAATATCGATATACGGGAGGGACTGCACTGGGCAGTCGTCAAAAAGGCCTGCTCAAACAGCAGTCCACCGCGGGCCAGTTCATCAATATTTGGTGTTTGGATGACTTCGTTTCCATAAGCCCCGAAATCTCTCCATCCGGCATCATCAGCTACAAATACCAGGATATTGGGAGAAGCCTGCCTATCAGATGACTGTGCATGCAACACTTCCGTCAAACAACACAAAAAAAGAATGGTCAACACATACTCATACGTTGCTCTGGTCGTAGTCATAGTCTGGTTTTTAAATTTATATTATTAATATCGTTATCCATTTGCCGGTTCGGTCGTATCCGAATCCCGGGTACAGCACTTCCGCTAAAAACGGCACACAATCGGCGTGTCGTCCGCCGGCGTCACCGAGTCGAACTCCAGCCACTGGTCGGTATCCGGTTCTCCCACTCTCAGCCGGTGCGATTCAACCTCAAATACTTTCGGCCGGAAGGTTCGGCCCCGAATCCGCAGGGCGTATTCCAGGTCACCGGTTTTCTGATTATAGACCTCAATGACCGGATGCTCCAGTCCCTCTACAATAATTTCCGGCAAATACCCGACTGCCCTGCGACCATAGTTCTGCTGTTGCTGAATAATCACCGGCCAGCCGTCATATTGTCCACCGGGATTCGTCTCCGGGTCCACGTACCTGGGCCAGCATTCTATCGTTATTTCCCGCTCCTTCTTGTCAAAAGTAACCATCCCGTAACCGGTGGCGCGATCATAGATAATCGCGGGTTCGCGATCGGTTTGTACGGGGTTCGACACCGCGTATACCGTCATTTTGTTGCCAAAGCCATCCTCAAAATGACCCGTATTTTTTGATCGGCCCGGCAGCGGCTGGTGCCCCTGACCCACCGGGGGCCACCAGCGACGCGGCCAGATGTTGTTGAGGGCGGGACCTGCAAATCCAAACCCGGCATCTCCAAATTCGTCAATCCCATACTGCACCGTGCTGCCCAGGTGCTGATCTCCGGCAACATGGAGGGCAAATCCCTTGCGTATTGTGCGGAGTGCACGATCCCGGCCCTTCTGTGGCCAACCGTTGGAATCCATGTCGGTCGTAGGAGCATCGCCCTTCACATATTCATTGCGCTCAGGGATCTCCAGTTCGGGGACAATCCGGTCGAGTATGCTGCCCTCCGGAAGCGTGGCCAACGTGCAAAAGTTTGTCTGGGAGAGCACCGCCTTCATCTCCGTACCCTCACTCCAGTCTTTTGTCCATGATTCAAGGAAGGAAAGCTGCCGTTCCCCCAGCAGTTCGGCATCGATATCGTAGTAATCCCTGATATCAAAACTCCTGTTTTGGATAAAGCCGTTCAGCACCTTTGCCTCCTCGGGCAGTACATTTTTAGGGGCGGTCTTGAATTTTCGATCCTCAATAACGGCCAGGCTGACCCCGCCATACTTCCAGTCAGTGTAATACACGCTGATATCCTGCTTAACCGGGGTCGGATCGTAGGGATCCGGCAGGTTACTCGTAAGACAGCGCTGCACCATGTTGACCCACTCCGGAGGCATCTTGTAGCCCCCCTCATCCTGGGAGTCGTATCCCCAGCCCTTTTCGACGGGGGCATCGGCACCACCTTCTCCCCATATATTCCCGTGGTATACATCGTGATCGTCCGGGATAAATGCCGAGGGAATGTGGCGAAATAGATCGCGATACGACCACCCGAACATGTACCACTTGCGCAGAAAATCGAGGCTTGCTTTCTCCACCGGACTCCGCTGCACCCCGAAGCCTCCGTGACTTTCATATATTTGATCACCCAAAAATACTGCCAAATCCGGCTGGTGCTTGCCGACATGATGAACAACCTCATTATTTGGAAATCCATAATGGCTGTTACAACTGAACACGGCCATCTTTACCTTTCTGCTGTCCACCGGGTTCGAGGCGATGGTACCTTCATAATAAAAACTCTCCATCCCCGATTTCAGCGGGAGATCCACCTTGACCCGGTACGGGATATCTTCATTATACTCCCAGTTTTCAACCCGGAAATGTGCCGTGCGCGACATTGAATCAGCCGCAGTTGGTTCTCCCACCCGGGTCCAGTCACCGCCGGACTTAACCTGGAGCTCAACCGAGTGCCCGCTTATTTTTTCGATGGGTGCAAGTTGTGCAGTCATCTTCAGCAGGCCACTGTCCAATGTATACTGGGCAAAACAGATGGGACCAAATGTCTGTTCCGGCCGGAATCGGACCTTGCTCCCGGCAATTTCCCACCTGGAAAAGCGTGCCGAGGGAACTTCCGAATTGCGATCCGGGGAATGGTAGTCAGCCAATAACGCTATGTTTCCAGCCGTTTTTGCAGGTGCATTTTGTTCGACTTTTAACGTGCCGAGCTGCTTCCCTGTAGAAGAATCAGCAACTGACAGCGTAATATTATACTGTTCACCGCCGGGGGCGGGGCCACCCTCTGCCGTAAGCTGAAGAGGGCGATCCAGGTTCACGGGGATCGACTGTCGCTGATCCCCCACAAAAAGTTCTCCGGCCGTCGTTATACCCAGGTCGATCCCCTCTCCAAAAACAGCCGCCGAACGATAATCCGGGAAATTCCCTTTGGCACCAATTCGGAATCCGATACGATCCTCGGGAGAGTCGCTGGTATTCATCAGCTCGACTTCCGCCGTGACGGAAAAAGCCCCCCTTTGCTCGATCAGCTGGTGCGTCAGGCAATGCAATGTCCGGTTGTTGTCGCTGACCTTACACTCCACCTTGCCATCTCTGATGTGCCAGTCCTGCAGGCGGTTCCCCCAAAACCGGGGGCCGGCCCACTCCACGTCCGGCCAGCGGGCCCAGCGGCTGCGCATCGGCTCCCCGCCGGCCTGCAGGGGTGCCTCTTCCGGGGTTGTTATTTG
>NZ_JBINJF010000060.1:0-9024 GCF_043951865.1 Halalkalibaculum sp. DA3122 | reverse complement strand
ACGGCCGTTAAGCCCTGCCGCGCCAATGGTACTGCCAGCAGGCGGAAGCGTAGGTCCTCGCCTCCTCTTTTTTTTCCCCACGGCCCTCCGCCTCACACGCGGAGGGCCGTTTGTATTGGGGACGGGCCCGAGACCAACCCGGCCGTTGAGATTGCTGCTTCTGTTGTTTCAGGCACTATGATTGTTGCGCCACGCTGAGTGACTAATCTGAGGCAATGGAGAAAATTACTAACGTAAAGAGTGGATCTGCCGTACTATTCCTGGTTGTTTGTAAGATCCATTACCTCAAAATATAAACATCAGAATAGGGAAGTTGAGCCTGACCGGGTGCATGGTTGCTGATTCATGCATATCCTTAGGGAATCCCAATCAATTTTGCCTGGTTCTTTTTGTTTATTACTATATATGAGAGGATCCGTTGGGTTTTGGGATAACCAATTCCTTAATTTCGTAATAATACTATTGTGCTTCCCTTTTCTGGCGGGGTCTGTAAGTTCGTTAAAAAATAGCATTGGGACATGACAATCCATGGGTTAAAACCAGTGCTGAGTAGCTCAAAAACTCAGTTGAGACCGTGTCTGAATTTCGGCTGTCAGATCTTCTGGTCAACCTGCTCCGCATAATTTTCATACCATTCGCTGAAGGTATTCTCCTGAATACGCCGCCGCATTTCACGCATCAGCCAGAGGTAGAAGGTAAGATTGTGCAGGGTAGCCAGTTGCAGGCCCAGAATTTCGTTATTTCTAAACAGATGGTGGATATACGCCATGGTATATTTTTGGCAAAGATCAGATGGGAAGTCGGGATCAAAATGTTGATGATGATTTTTCCACTTGGCGTTGTTGATGTTAATAATACCCTGCCGTGTAAAAAGCTGACCATTTCTGGCATTTCTGGTAGGTAATACACAATCAAACATGTCGATCCCCCGTGCAACACAATGCAGCAGGTTGGCCGGTTTCCCTACTCCCATCAGGTAGCGGGGCTTATCCCTCGGTAGATCATCAGTATTATGATCGGTCATCTCGTACATCAGACCGGTGGGTTCCCCCACGCTTAATCCCCCGATGGCTATGCCGTCAAAACCCTGGTCTGCCATAAATTGGGCAGATTCTTTTCTCAAATCTTTATAGGTACCTCCCTGTACGATACCAAATTGAAACTGTTTGTGCCCGTATAGAGGCTCTGTATCTAGAAAAGCTTTTTTGCCGCGTTCTGCCCATCTGTGGGTCAGCTCCATTGATTCTTTGGCATAATCTTTATCACAGGGATAGGGAGGACATTCATCCAAAATCATCATTATATCTGACCCGAGAATACGTTGGATTTTGACCACATTTTCCGGGCTGAACAGATGCTCGGAACCGTCATGGTGGCTTTTAAAGCGAGCGCCCTCCTCGGTGAGTTCCCGGTTGTCAGAAAGAGAGTAGACCTGGTACCCTCCTGAATCGGTCAATATGGGGCGGTCCCAGTTCATAAATTGATGCAATCCACCGGCTCCAGATATGATATCACAGCCGGGCCTTAGATACAGGTGGTAAGTATTTCCGAGTATAACGGGGGCGTCAATTTTGTCTGTTAATTCGTCCTGTTGAACCGCCTTGACTGTACCAAGTGTTCCGACCGGCATAAAAACCGGAGTCTCAATGGTACCGTGGTCTGTCTGAAGGGTTCCGGTACGCGCCTTGGTACGAGAATCTGTTTTTGATAATGTAAACACAATTTTTATTTAGTAATCTAATTGTTAGAAATCTATTTTATAGCAGTGGAGTTTGGCAAGGTACTGTACAAATTGGATCTGATAATAACATTATTTAAGAATGAAGTTAACTGTTTTCAGTTGAAAATATTTCTACAGGCAAGTTATCTGCTGACGGCAGTGAGCATGTCTACAGGTGTACATGCAGAAAAATGATAACCATGAAAATATTTTCTTAAATTGGGCACATTTGATAACAGGAAGGTTCAGCAGCGAGTGATAGATGAAGAGTGAGTCCCTGGTCATTATACCGACATATAATGAGGCACATAATATTGGGCGGCTAATTGAGGAACTCATGGCATTAGGGGAACCTGTGGATGTACTGGTAATCGATGATGGTTCACCTGATGGTACGGCAGCAGCGGTAAAAGAGGCTCAATCCCAGTTTGGCGAACGGGTACATTTAATTGAACGCAGTGGTAAATTGGGACTGGGTACCGCCTACGTGCGTGGATTTCAGTATGCACTGGAGAAAAACTATACCTATGTGTGCGAAATGGATGCGGATTTTTCGCATAGTCCGAATGATGTACCAAAGCTGATTGAAGAAGTAAAACAGGGCAATGCCGATGTTGTGATCGGATCACGTTACGCAAATGGTATAAGTATCATAAATTGGCCCTTGCCACGACTTATCTTATCATATTCCGCAAATTTATATGCCAGGTTTATAACCGGGTTGCCTATCTTTGATACGACTGCCGGCTTTAAATGTATTCATCGGCGGGTGCTGGAGACCATTTCTGTCGATAAAATGCGCTCAAACGGGTATGCGTTTCAAATTGAAATACACTTCAGGGCGTGGCGAGCTGGTTTCAAGCTTAAAGAGGTTTCCATCATATTCAAAGAGCGGGAAGAGGGAGTTTCAAAAATGTCAAAAGGTATTGTATGGGAGGCAATTTGGCGGGTCTGGTCTTTAAAGATCCAAAGTCTGCTGGGTAAGCTGTAGTTGTCAAAGCATCCAGCGGACACAATTGAATATGTTTTTTAAGAGGGCTTTTCAAAACTCTCAATTCTTCGTTCTTAGGGAGTTCTACTCCCGTTTAAAAGTCAACAAGGTGGTGGTACAATCACCTCCCAACAAAATAGTAGGTTCTGCAAAAGGTCCCTTCAAGTCGTTTACGGAATATAGTGCCTGCCGAAAGTGAACCTGTAAGCGGAGTACACATATTCCTTTTTTCCTTAAACTCTCCATCGAAGTTTGTATATTTGGTGACTAAATTAGCAAATATTTCAAGTCAGCATTATGCAATATTTAGATTTTGAACAACCGATAGCCGATTTGGAAAAAAAAATAAAAGAGCTTACCGAACTCACCATCGCCGATGATGATGTGCTCAAGCCCGAGATTAATCGTCTTAAAGGCCGGGTTGAGGAACTGCGTGAGTCGATTTTTTCCAATTTGACCCGGTGGCAGCGGGTACAGCTTGCACGTCATCCGGATCGTCCGTATACCCTCGACTATATTTTTAAGATTACAGAACATTTTGTTGAACTGCATGGCGACCGCTACCAGGGAGATGACAAGGCGATTGTGGGAGGGTTGGCTACCCTGGAGGGACAATCTGTGATGATAATGGGCCACCAGAAAGGGCGCGATACGGAGAGCCGAAAATATCGGAGATTTGGAATGGCGAACCCGGAGGGATATCGAAAAGCCTATCGGCTGATGAAGCTGGCTGAAAAGTTTAATATTCCGATCATCACCCTTTTAGACACGCCGGGTGCCTATCCCGGACTTGAGGCCGAAGAGCGCGGGCAGGCAGAAGCGATTGCCAAAAATCTTAAAATGATGGCAACGCTCAAAGTTCCGGTTGTTACGGTAGTTATTGGAGAGGGAGCCAGTGGCGGTGCCATTGGAATAGGAATGGGGAATGAGGTATATATGATGGAAAATACCTGGTACTCCGTAATCTCTCCCGAATCATGTTCTTCCATCTTGTGGAAAACGTGGGATTACAAAGAACAGGCTGCAGCCGTGCTCAAACTGACGGCGGAAGATTTAAAAGAGATGGATGTCATTGACGGCATAATCGAGGAACCGCTGGGAGGAGCCCACCGGGACCCCGAGGCCTCGGCAGCCGCAGTAAAGGAACAGCTGCTTGAGTCGTTGGAGCGTCTCAAAAAGATAGATGCCCACCAGCTGGTAGAGAACCGGATCCAGAAATACTCGTCGATGGGAGAGGTAAGGAAACAAACGGAATCAACCGCTAACACATAAAAAGTGCTGCCTTCACAAGCTCCCATTTTTTCGTATACCTGCAGCCTGCGCAGCCGATATGCTGAAACCGACAAGATGGGCTACGTGTATTACGGGCGCTACCTGGAATATTTTGAAGTGGCACGAACCGAGATGATTCGGAGCCTTGGTATGCCGTACAGCGAGCTGGAGGATGAAGGTGTGATGCTGCCGGTCGTGAAAACACAGGTGGAATACAAGGCACCGATCTATTACGATGAGCTGATGACCATTCATGTACACCTCTATTCGATACCGGCAGTAAAGCTGGAAACCTATTATGAAATTTCCACTGAACGGCGGAATCAACCCCATGCGGTCGGTAGCGTGGTGCTCTGTTTTATGAGAGCACATAACCGCAAACCCTGCCGGGCTCCCGGGCCATTTATCGAGGGCTTAAAAGAGGCAATTCAACAGAGCTAAATGAATATACCCGGCCTAAAATATAATCGGTCGTTATACCTGGGGGTTGCGGGGCTTTGCCTGTTGTTGGTGGTTGCGGCAAGTGGGCCGGGACTGCTGGGCAACGCGGAATTTTGGTTAAACAGCTGGCAGCACCAAGCATTTAGAACGCTCTGTCATCAGGATCCCACCCGGTCATTTTGGATCAACGGTACTCCCATGGCGGTGTGTGCCCGGTGTTTTGGAATTTACGCAGCCTTTACATTTTTTTGGCTTGCCATCCCGCTGATCGGCAATCCGCGGTTTATTATCCCGGTAAATCCCGGCCGATTACTGATGATCGCGATAGCGCTTAATGGGGCAGATGTAGTTGGAAATCTGCTCGGATTTTGGCAAAATACAGCGTTCACCCGATCGGTGATGGGAGCGCTTATCGGGAGTATGGCTGTTCTAATATTGGCCGATGAATTTCTGAAAACTAACGACGAAACAGAAAGGGACGCATATGGATTCAAAGAACTCATTTGACAATGCCGCTCAGCAGAGCAGTGAGGCCCCGGCCTACTGGAACTCTGTCGGAATTGCATCTGTACTGTTCGGCATCGTGGCATTTGTACTTTCGCTGGTAACGGTCTACGTCACGATCAATGCTGAACCGACCGGTTCTTTTTTTTCTCCCTCACAGTTGATCAGCCTGGTGGGCTGTCTGGTGGGAGCGTTCGGAGGAATGGTAGCTGTCTGGCACTACACCCGGGAGCACGATATCGCTGTTAAACTGGGAAAAGGAGCCCTTGTCGGTTTCCTGACCGGGGTCGGAATTACGCTTGTAAGCGCGGTGTTGAATCAATTATGGCTGGTGGTTGATCCGGACATGACCCAGAAAATGATAGAAAGCACCGTGGCAAATTTTGAGGCGATGGACCTGCCCGAAGAACAAAAACAGCAGATGATCGATTCCACCGTTGAGGCGATGCGAGGTCAGCATAATATCGGATCGCAGATACTCTGGGGTATTCCGATGTACGGTATCCTGAATCTTATAACCGGCATGATTGGTGCCAAAGCGTTTGGGAAAGAAGAAGATAAATTGCTCTAATCCGAAAAAAATTACATGGATCTGAACCAGGAAAACAATTTTATCTCTTCGGGAAATGGCCCGTCGATCTCTTCATGGGCCGAGCGCAACGGGTTTGACGACTGGGTACTGGCCCTGTTTTGGATCGTTATTGCGTTTATCCTGTTCCAGATTTCGGCCGGAATTGTGGCTGCTACCCTGTATTTTGTGCGTGAGGGAATCCAGGCACAGCCCAACCCGCAGGAGATTATTCAGGCATTCCAGGAGAACCTGGATCTGCTTTTTATCGGTAACTCGTTTGGGCAGATCGTTTTCCTGGGGGCGGCCACCTGGCTTTTTAGTCGCCTTCATACCACAAAACGTGATCAGCCTGTATTTCTGAGGTTCCAGGCATTTGACAAAACTCCGAAGATGCTGGCACTGACTGCCGTGCTGATAGTAGCTGCCCAACCTATTATCTGGTTTCTGTCATGGATTAATATCCAGTTGCCGGTTCCGGAATATTTTGAATCGATGCAGAACACCCAGCTGCAGCTGATTGAACAGTTCTTGAGGAGCGATCACAATATGATGCTGACCCTGTTCCACATCGGACTGGTTCCGGCCGTGTGCGAGGAGATCCTTTATCGCGGATACACCCTCCGGGCGTTCGAAAAAAGCTGGGGGATCTGGACCGCAATTATTGTGTCCGGATTTCTGTTTGGACTCTACCACCTGCAGTTGACGAACCTGCTGCCGCTGGCGTTTATAGGGATTGTTCTGGCTTATGTAACCTACGTTTCGGAGAGTATCTATCCCGCCATGCTGGCACATCTCATAAATAACGGGGGCAGCGTGCTTGTCGCCTCTTACTATCCCGACTCTTCGATAGCGGAGATGACACCGGAGTCGATGCCGCCTGCCTGGGCGTTGACATTCGGAATAGTGATCTCGGCCTGGATTATAAATTATATGTATCAACACAGGCAACAAACTCAAGGAGGTACGACCGATGTTTGATGGCCCAAAACCAAGTGATATCAACAACTGGGTGTGTATCCTGGAACGGAGCACCGAATATGAAGTGGAGCTGGTAAAGGGATATCTCTCGAACCGGAATATCCCCTCGAATATCTTGTCAAAAAGAGACTCTGCCTACAGCCTGACGGTCGGCGAAACCGCTCTCGTATATCTTTATGTTCCGCAGGAGTACGAGGAAGAGGCTCGAGAGGCACTGGAAGAGCTGGATGAACAGGACTTTGAAGATCTGGACGACTCCTCATCGTGAGTGAACTGGCCAAGCGAATACTTGTCTCGGTACCCGCCGCTGCCTTGTTTCTTTATATAACCTGGGTGGGAGGGTGGTATTTCAAGCTTCTGATGATCGCCATTGGACTGCTCGTGGTAAAGGAGTCGATCGGACTCTTTAGAGCCTCACGGCAGGCGCCCAATCCCTATTTTCCCTATTCGCTGGGGCTGTGGATTTTGCTGCTCCCGGAGCTTCCCCATGCATTTCAGATCGGGCTTGCCCTGTTGCTGATTTTTATACTCCTGCAGCTGGCCAAACCGATTGATGAAAATATACGCACGCTCGGTTCTTCCCTTTTTGCAGGTCTGTATGGTCCTGTCGGCATTTTAACGTTTATAAATATTCGGTTCCTGTCGAGCCCTGAACAGGGATTTATGCTCACGCTGGCGCTCCTGCTGATGGTCTGGGGAAACGACATATTTGCCTATTTTGGTGGAAAAGCATTTGGGAAACACCGGATGGCGCCCTCTATTAGTCCCAAGAAAACATGGGAGGGCTTCGGGGCCGGAATTTTGGGAGCCCTTGCAGGCTTCGCCATCTGCAGCTACATGATTCCCCTGCCTCTCCACTTGACACTGTCCCAGGGCCTTCCGGCGGTCGTTCTGGTAAGTATATTTGGCCCTGTCGGCGATCTTACCGCCAGCAAGCTAAAACGAGCCGGCCACGTAAAAGATACATCATCCGCCCTGCCCGGTCATGGCGGTTTTTTTGACCGCTTTGATGCCCTGATTTTGTCGGCACCGGTTTTTTACCTGTATCTGTACGGGCTTAAAGTATTTGGGTATGCCTCATTTTGAACTTGAGTACCAGGTAGCAGAGCTTCGGCTGCAGCAGGTCTTTACCATAGCACGCGGGTCAAAGCCTTCGGTCCGGAATGTGTTTGTCAGGCTCCATGCCGATGGACTCACGGGATATGGAGAAGCCGCACCCAACCGCCGGTATGATGAGACCGATGTTGACGTGGTCAACTTTCTGGAAGCGTTGCCCGATGATTTTTTTGATTCGGTTGATAATGTCATGCAACTTAGTGAGCGGATCGATGTACACGTTAGCCGAGGTTCCCCTCCCAAACAAGTTAGATCCGCCCGGGTGGCCATAGAGATGGCATACCTTGACTGGTGGGCTAAAAAACGGGATCTGCCTTTATGGAAGCTCTGGGGGGCTGCCGACCGAACAGGTCCGGTCACGACCTTTACCATCGGGCTGGATGAGCTGGACGTGATGCAGCAAAAAGTGGAAGAGGCAGCCGATTACCCGGTCCTTAAAGTGAAGCTGGGTACCTGCCGCGACCGCCAGATTATTGAAGCGCTTCGCAGGGTTACCGATAAGCCGCTGCGCGTGGATGCCAACGAGGGCTGGAAAACGCTGGAAGAAGCGAAAGCCATTATCGGTTTTCTGGCTGGGCAGGGCATCGACATGGTGGAACAGCCGATGCCGGCCCGCTGTTTTGAAGAGATGACAGAACTTAAAAAGTACTCCCCGATTCCGTTGTGCGCCGACGAAAGCTTTGAGGGAAGAGAAAATCTCCGGAACCTCTCCCGCGCCTTTGATGTCATCAATATAAAACTGATGAAAACCGGAAGCCTGGTAAAGTCAAAACAGCTAATTGAACTAGCCAAAAAGGTTGGGCTGGAAGTCATGATCGGGTGTATGATCGAGAGCTCGCTGGCCAACAGTGCGGGAGCTCTGCTCAGCTTGTGGGCTGATTATGCGGATCTGGATGGCCACCTGCTGATAAGGGATGACCCGTTCGAGGGACTAAAACTGGATAAAGAAAAGAGAATTTTGGTATCGAATGATCCGGGCCTGGGAGTTAAAGCGGTTACTGAACTGTGAGATCGGGCGATGCGTCCTCACTTAAAAAAACTAACTGCTCTCCTTCTGTCATTTCCCTGTTAGCAGACATAATCTCGCACTAATTGAAACTATACGTTACGGGCGTTGTTCAGCTGTTCCACTCAACTATATCCTCATTCTACGCCGGCACAGAGCTCATCGATATTTTCCTGTAGTTCAAGCGTGTGGTGCAGCGGTGCCGGGTAAAAAGATTCCTGACGGTAGTCAACCCTGATGATGCGGTTGCCAATTTTCTTCAGATCATTTTTCAGTAGGGCCATCTTAATTCGAAGCTGATCCCGATATTAAAATTTGTGCATTAAATACCACTAGTGTCCGGTTTAAACTCATTGGTACTCAATGAGTTATGGAATGAAGCGGTAAAATCTGTGAGATATTTTTCAAAATATGGTGTTTAAACA